>JAHYIS010000039.1 GCA_019429385.1 ANME-2 cluster archaeon
GTTACATAGATATTTTCCAATTTTTATGGTGCCAAGACCTTTTTTGGTATAGCTGTTAAAACCATTATGCACCATATTATTAGCACATGTTGGGCATTGTGGTGGTTTTTTCTTGCGGAAAATCTCAGTTTCTGTATATTCGTATTCATTGCCAAATCCACTGAAAACGTTATGAAAGATTGGGATTTCGGAAACGTTATTAAGGGTGCTGTTTATTGTTGTCATGTTTGATGCAAAGTAATATCATCACTTTATATTACAAAAAAATTATGTATTTATTGTGATGATATTACAACTTTGTATTACATAACTGGATTATGGGACTGTGCCGGATAGAATATTATATTAATATTATTCAACAATTATCGTAAAGGTTAAGAAGGTTCAACGCAACAAAAAAGTCTATATTTAATTAAGCGGTGTGTAATTTTGAATAAAGGATGGAGAGAATAATAATATGGCACTGTCTAATAGAATTGTAGTGTTAATATTGATTGCAATCATGGGATTGATTGTTATTTTCAGTGCTACAGAAGGCTGGAACTTCGTAACAAAAACTGAATTTTGTGAAATGTGCCATGGAATTGAATATGAAAAATACATAACTCCTGGCGATTCACTTGATTTTGTTCATAATGAACATGGGATTACATGCACCCAATGCCATGAAGAAGCGGGAAACATTGGTACCCTGGTCTTCAAGAAAGAAATTGGGAAAATGCTCATATATGACGTGACCGGCCTTGATGCACCTCCGGCTCCGGAAGAAATTGTAAAGCTTGAGAACATGTTGCGTTGCATCAAATGTCATGATGATTATATTTCACGCACCAGCCGACGTATGATCAATCCTCACGAGGACGTAGAGGACTGCAATTCATGCCACAAGGGACATGAAAGAGGTATGTCTGAACAGACCTGCGGTGAATGCCATGTCAAACCGATACGATCACTGAATCTGGAAGGAGGTAAACATTCAAAGAAAGGTTGTGCATTCTGTCATCCACAGCACGGTTATAAACCAAAATGTACAGACTGCCATGGTGTTTATCATCCATCAGGATTCGAAGACTGTTCCCTGTGCCACACAGATGCACATGCCCCAAGGGTCATTGAATTCTCATCGGTCATCAGCGAGAGTGAATGTGCTATGTGCCACGCTCCTGTGATACAGACCACTTTCGAAACCCAACCGACCAAACATGCAGAACTTGACTGCACTTTGTGTCACCCGGTACATGGAGAATGGCTTGAATGTACCAGTTGTCATGTGGGCCATGATGATACTATGACACAGCAGGACTGCAAGCAATGTCATATACAGGGCCATATTCCAACACAGGTTAACTATCCAACCGATACACCTTCTACTTTATGCAGTGGATGTCATGAGGAGAATGCAAAACACCTTCAGGAAAAAATAACAGGCCATTCCAACAAGAATTGTGCGTACTGCCATCCGCAGCATGGACAAATCCCGTCATGCACTACCTGTCATGGTTCAAAACACGGCATGTCAAGTGGATGTACCACCTGTCACCAGAGTGCGCACAATCTCGGGTTCCCTAAAGTAAAATAAGTTTTTAATTGGCTGAGTGCATGAAATATTTCATGTACTCAAAATTATTTTTTTGTCAATGTGTGATATAATGCTATATATTATTATTAACAGATAGAATGGTGTAATAATTGAGAGGGTGTAAATGATGGTTCAGAAAGAACAGATGATTTTCCAGTTAAACCGCATAAAGACCAAAATCGAAGGAGCTCTTCTCAGAATTGAAGAGAAGCACAACAACCAGGAGATCACTGTATACACCAGGGATAGTCTTAGAAATAAATACCAGGATGTTCTTGCCCGGGTGGAAGGCCGGATAGTCGAGGACGAAATACTTGGTGAGTTTCAGATTCCACTCAAGAAACTGGAATACCGGCAAACTCTTTATACGCCTGACCTGGTGTTCGGGGTTTTTCTCATTATTATCGGTATTGCTGTTTATATTTACACAAAAATGGATATGACCCTGCTCGAGCCTTTAGTGATTCCCCTTGGAACCAATCGTACCGGAGAAATATGGCAGGATTATAATACTTCTTTACTGTTCAATATTGCTTCTGCAATCGTTTTTGCAATTGGGACTATTATTACATTGAATGAACTTGTCGGAAAGAAAAAATAACGATTGCAGGAAATAGTATAATGGAAATCCCAAAACCGCTTGTTCTGCTTATTCTTGACGGTTGGGGAATCAATCAACAGATCGATGGAAATGCTGTGCTTATGGCAAATACGCCTGTCATGGACAGGCTGCTAAGCAATTATCCCAATACTACTATGGAAGCTTCGGGTGAATCAGTAGGTTTGCCCGAGGGTCTTATGGGGAACAGTGAAGTTGGTCACCTGAACCTGGGTTCAGGCCGGGTGGTCTATCAGGATATTACCCGGATAAACAAGTCTATCAGGGATGGTGAATTCTTTTCAAATAAGGTATTTTCAGATGCCTTTACGCGTGTTCTTGAAAAAGGCTCTTCACTTCACCTCATGGGCCTGCTATCTGATGGAGGCGTACATAGCCATGTGGACCACCTGTTCTCACTTCTGGAAATGGCAAAGATAGCAGGGCTGGACAGAGTTTATGTCCATGCTTTCCTGGATGGAAGGGATGTGCCGCCACGCTCTGCTTTGAAATATATCGCACAAACCGAAAAACGGATGCAAGAGCTTGGTATAGGAAAGATAGCCACCATAAGCGGCCGGTATTACAGCATGGACCGTGATAAGAGATGGGAAAGGGTCTGCCTGGCATATGATGCATTGACACTGGGTGAAGGAGAGAGACTTCCCAGCGCAGAAATGGCAGTGCAGTCTGCTTATAGAAAGGGCGAGAACGATGAGTTCGTTAAACCCACCATTGTCCTACCAGGGGCGACCGCTTCCCTGCAGGATGGCGATACCGTGATCTTCTTCAATTTCAGGCCTGACAGGGCAAGAGAACTGACCGGCGCCCTGACACTCGATGACTTTGAAGGATTTGAACGAAAAAAAGTCCCGGACATTCATTTTGTTTGCATGACCCGGTATGACGAGAGTTTTGACCTGCCTATTGCTTTCCCGCACGAGCGCCTTGATAATACGCTTGCCGAATACCTGAGCAAATGCAAAATAAAACAGCTGCATATTGCTGAGACAGAAAAATATGCACACGTGACTTTTTTCTTCAATGGAGGTGTCGAGGAACCTTATGAAGGAGAGGACCGGGTCCTTATCCCTTCACCAAACGTTCCCACCTATGACATGAAACCTGAGATGAGTGCTTACGAGATGACCGATGCGCTCCTGGACAGGATACATTTCGGAAACTACGATGTCATTATTGCAAATTTTGCCAATCTGGATATGGTTGGACATACCGGTATGCTGGATGCTGCCATCCGTGCAGCAGAAGTAGTAGATGAATGCCTGGGCAATGTAGTGGATGCAATAATATCCTGTGGAGGTGCAGCAATTGTTACGGCAGACCACGGTAATAGTGAACAGATGGTGTACTATGATGATGAAAGCCCCCATACGGCTCATACAACCAATCGCGTCCCGTTGATTTTCATCTCCAAAATGAATGACATAAGTCTCAAGGAAGGGATATTTGCTGATATTGCCCCGACAATACTTGAACTGCTGGAGCTTGATGTACCGCACCAGATGACCGGGCATTCCCTGTTGAATCGAAATGAAAGGATTACCTGAAATAAATGGAGAGGAAGGTATTTATCACTTGAACAATGAAAACGTGGCCGTGTTCGACCAAATTACATTGATAGTTCCCATGGTGTGTGACAGGCTATGAAACCGGGTGAAACTGTGCTGTTAAAGGGCAATGGGAAAAGGTATATTGTCAGTGTACAGGAAAAAGACCTGCATACTGATGTAGGGATCTTCAAACTGGGTCAGCTGCTGGATATAGAATATATGGATGTTATCATATCCCATCTGGGATTTGAAATGCAGGTATATCGCTTAAGAGCAGCAGACCTTTTCAATTCCCTGAAAAGGACCGGAGCACCCATAAGTCCTAAGGATATCGGGATGATAATTGGCCATACAGGTCTCAATAAGGAGGACACCGTGCTTGATGCCGGTACCGGTTCAGGTATCCTTGCTATTTTTATGGGGCTTATTGCCAGGAGGGTAGTGACCTATGAAATAAGGGAGGATTTTGCAGAAGTAGCACGATCAAACATTGCACTTGCCGGCCTGACGAATGTGGAATTCAGGTCAGGAGACCTGGTAAAAGAGATTCGTTCCCTGGATGAGACATTTGATATGGTAACACTGGATATGCAGGCAGCAGATAAGGTTGTGCCGTATGTCCTTGGAATCCTGAAACCGGGTGGATATCTTGTGGTTTTCTCACCGTTCCTGGAACAGGCAAAAGAAGTGCGCATGGCCATAAGTATCGAAAAATTTGAAGAAGTGGTCACTCTTGAGTGTACCCAAAGAGAGATATCGTTCAGTGAGAGAGGAACCCGGCCATCTACTATCAGTATAGGACATACTGGTTATCTCACATTTGCCAGGGCAATTTGAGGTTTGTCACTTTTTTATTATATCAGTCTATTGATTTTCTTCCTTTTGGCCCCCTGTTCAGTACCTATTTTGTTACCTGATTGTTTACCAAAAAATATATTGGTACGTAAAACAACATAGTAATTACTTCAGATTTAGGAGTCAGTAAGAGAACTGGCAAAGCTGAAGTGCATGCTACGTGGGCTAGCAATGAAGTGGTGAAAGGCGAATGGTGCCATTCACGCTGGAGCTATCTGACTAAGTTGTGAAAGGCTCAAGACAGAACATAGTCTTGAAGGTCAGACCTCTACCTTCATTTCAAGAATGTTGCCGCATAGGTACGATGTGCGTACGTGCGCAGGAGTGGGTGAATGCAAGCGCAAGTCCCAAAATTGGGGAGCCCTCCAAAATAGGAGGGTCAGCCCACCATTCATTTTATTATTATGTGATTTTTTTGAACCATACTTTTGAGTCATACTTTTGAGTCATACTTTTGAGTCATACTTTTGAGTCATACTTTTGAGTCATACTTTTGAGTCATACTTTTGAGTCATACTATTCTTGTGACTTGATCATCACAGTATCTTTTGGTGATTTGTTAGACATAGTATTGTTCTATAATTCATTGCGCAATGTATCTTTCATTGCTGAAAACACTGCGCGTTCTACGTTGCTGAACTCCTGTTGTGCATCTATAACAATGAAACGCTCTGGCTGCATATCCACCAGTTTAAGATAATTTGAGCGCACCTGTTCCAAAAAACTTATTTTCTCGAACTTGGTCTGATAGTCACGGGTCCCCACCCTTGTAACTGCAATTTCCGGGCTGACATCAAACAGGATGGTAAGGTCCGGGACCACGGTCCAGCCCTTATGGAGTTCCATTACCCATTCAAGTGGATGTTCGATGATTCCCTGTAAGGTAGCACCCTGGTATGCATATCTGCTGTCAGAATACCTGTCAGAAATCACGATCTTATTATCCGCAATGCCGGGTCTAATTATTTTGCTCAGGTGGTTTGCATGGTCTGCAAGAAACAGGAATAACTCTGCCAGGTGGTCGGTTTCTTCCCTTATGGCCCTGTTCACTGCCTCGCCCGTCCATTCCAACGTAGGTTCCCTGGTAAATAGTACATCAGGTTTTCCTTTGAAAAAGAGTTTCAAACTTTTCGTAATCGTGGATTTTCCCGAACCATCAATACCTTCAAGCGTTATCAGTTTTCCCGTCATATGTCAAAGCCTCAAAAATCGAATAAGGAACTCTGGTTTTTCGTGTTTTCCTTGCCTGCACTTTTATCTACGGCCGGACCATCAACATCAACATCAACATCGCCATCGTTGTCTGTCCCAGAAAAGTCAAGTTCAGACTGCTGTTCATCTACCACAGCTGTATGGGTGAACCCGCCGAACACCTCAATATCGTGCTTTACCTGGGCATCTATCAATTGCCGGGCAGATTCGTATATGGTCTTGACTTTCTTGGTTGTAGCCTTCGTATCCAGCAAGAACGCAATCTCATCCGGGTTAAGGTCAAGCTCGGCTGCTGCATGGACTGCATGCTCTTCACTGTTCATCACGTGCCTGAAGAACCAGATAAGGTCTGAGCGGGCGTATCTCTTTGATAGATGACATAGTCCGCCTATCTTGCCGGCCAGGGAATCCCTGATATTCCGTTTTGCCCTCGTCTGCCCCAGTTTTTTCCAGAATTGCGGGGGTTGGTATTTATTATAACCCGAATAGGTTTTTGTCTTGACTGCAGCCACGCCCCCGGTCATGAACAGGCTGGCATACCGCCACAGCCGGTAATTCTGCCTGCGTCTGACCCGGCCCAGGAACAGGTCTGCCCGCGACAACTGGTTAAACCCGGCATAGATATCCCTTTCGTCCCTGTATGCCACGGGTATATTCTCGTCAATCCAGTTGATAAGGTCCTCAGGGCTCTCATCCACCTGCCATGCAGCTTCCTGGGCAGACCTCATATCAGAAGCCTTGAATATCTTATCCATTGCCCTGAAAACGGTCTCCCTGGCATCCCTGGGAGCAGTGACGATATCATCCACCCCCAGTTCATTTTTTCCTATGGCAATGGCCTGCAGGTCATTGATAGCGCTTCGAAGGTCACCGCCCGCATTGTCGCTGATCTGCTCTATTACACCCATGCCGACCATTACCTCTTCTTTCCGACAGATGGCTTTGAGCACGCTCACTATGGTAGTACTGTTCATTGCCCTGAACTGTACCGGTTTACATGCCAGACGCAGAGCAGAATCCATGTCATAGAACTCGTTGGCTATCAGAATGATGGGTTGTTTTGTGTTCTTGACAACATTAATGATGGCCCTGGCACCGCCCCGGTCATAGTTACCGTGCAGGTTATCGGCTTCATCGAGAATAACAAGGCGGCGTCCTGAAGTCCCGTCAAAGGTCCCCATCATACTGGCAGAACCTGCAACTTTCTGGATTATCTTTGCCGTACGCTGGTCACTGGCATTCAGTTCAATTACATCCCATCCCTTCTGGGATGCCATTGCCAGGGCTGCCGAGGTCTTGCCAATGCCAGGTTTACCATACAGTATGAGAGCCCTGTATTCAGGGATACCCTTTTCCCAGTCATCTCCCCATTTGAGCAGTTCTTTTACAATACCAGGATGACCTACGACTTCACTAAGGTTTTTGGGCCGGTATTTTTCTGACCATTCCAGTGATTCTGCACTCATCGGCCCTATGTTGACTGCAGGCATAAAATAAGTATTCATTTTTACCACACTTGTCGATATCTAAGATTAGAAACATGTGGTCAGCAGGGACTTAACCCTCGATTTTATCTTGAATTTAATAGTTTTCAACCTTGCCACCAGGTTACAGGCGTATCGTCAGGCCTGTAATTCGGCATGGCATAGGATTGCTCAATGGAGGTAAAGGTATTTTGCCGGTACATGAGCAGGCCCAGGTAAGCGATCATACTGCCGTTGTCTCCCATGAACCTGCGCTCAGGCACAGAGAACCGTATACCACGCTCGCGGCACATGATAGCAAGCATCTCCTGCAAACGGAGATTGGCACCCACACCGCCGCCCAGCAGTACCTCGTCCTTGCCCGTGTGTGCAACGGCCCTCTCGGTCACCTCAACCAGCATAGCGAAAGCGTTCTCCTGCAGGGAAAAACAAACATCTTCCAACCGGGATGTCTGCAGGGCGTTGGATGCTGCCGTGGACAGGCCGGTAAAGGAAAAGTCCATACCTTTGACAATGTACGGCAGGGGTACATACGAAGTAGCTTCTTTGGCCAGTTCTTCTATCTTGGGCCCACCCGGGTGTTGAAGTCCCGCACCCCGGGCAAATTTATCAAAGGCGTTTCCTATGCCGATATCCAGAGTCTCTCCAAAAACCCGGTATCGCTCTCTCCTGTATGCCAGTACCTGAGAATTCGCCCCGCTTACATACAATACCATCGGGTCCTGAGCATCGGTTTTCCAGCGTCCGACTTCGATGTGGGCTATGCAATGGTTCACACCTATGAGCGGGACATCAAGCGATAGGGACAATGCCCTTGCAGCAGTAGCTACGGTACGCAGACATGGACCCAGGCCCGGTCCCTGGGAGAAGGCTATGGCATTTATATCAGAGGGAGTGAGCCCTTTTTCATTTGCATCTGATAGAACCTTTGTAATAACTGAACCCAGATGGTCTGCATGGTGCTGGGAAGCCTCTCTGGGATGGATGCCGCCGATGGGGGGTTTATAGGTAGCTGTGGATTCGACTATTACGTCATTCTCGTCCACAATGGCGGCACTCAGGTTCCAGGCCGTACCTTCGATTCCAAGTACAATGGGTCCTGAGTTGCTTACCAAGGGTCTACCTCAAAAATATGCTTTTAGCTAAAAGAGTATTCAAAACCCTTAAATATTTAGTGTCAGGGGTTAAATTATCCCGCGGACTTTCTCAGCGGCCTTGTCCAGTTCTGTCATGATAGGGTCAAGTCCTGTGTTTGTTCCTGCGAGTACAGCAACAATGGCTTTAGGACCTGCCCGAACAGCTATGAGCCTCTCATCCGGATAGTCGATGACCACATGTTTTGAATAATTCTTGCCTACTTTTGCAGAGGCTGCATCTGCAGTCCTTAACATGGCTGCCGATGTGATTGCAAATAATTCCAGCCTGGATTCAGCCGGTTTGCTAAGGATATAACCATCCTGGCTGGCAACCAGTGATTTCTTTACTCCCTTCAGATTTGATAGGTCTTTTTGTACCTGCTGGAACATTAAGTCCATTTTCATGTTTAGAGACATATTGGTTGGATTTGCTAATTAATTAATAAATTGAATGGATATCTTATATAAAAGGATTTCCCTTGTTCGTGGGAAACATGCTAATCAGGGATCTCAGAAAGCTTAAGTCCTATTATACCTGCAATGATAACGAAAACTAAAAGAAGAGCAACATTACCATATGCAGCATTTGCTACAAATTTTGTATTGATTATGACCAGACTCAATATGAACATAATTACAAGGCCCACTGAAGAACCTATCTCCAGGTATATCTTTTTCATCGGTGCCTGATACGATTTCATTGACGTTAAACCTGATGGTAAATGGGAATACAAAATTTCAATGTCATTATATATCATTATAGTAACATTAAAATGGTTAGGGCTAAAACATTACAGCAATAAAACGCGGTGCAAAACATGACAGAGTTCGAACGACATCTAGTAAAATCTTTTAATTTATATTTTGAGGAAAATCGTCTCAAAGGAATCGCATTCCGGCTTAAACAACACAGGTTCACCCACCAGTTCCTGGATGTGATCGTGGATTCCCTTCATCCTGATTACTATCTTGGTATCGAATGTAAGAGCATTTCCACGGATAAAGGGGCAAAAACACTCTATTTTACCCAGCATTTTACGACCGACAAGGATGGTGCACACCAGGTGGACAGGATGTCCGATTATCTCAGGCTCTCAGGCAGGAAAGGATTTCTGGCAGTGGAACTGCGCCAGGGGGTAGGTAAGGGGCGAGTTGCCTTTGCTATTCCATGGAAAGTTGTAGCTGGGAGATTCAAAGATGATGAAAAGGGATTCAGGGTTGATGAGATTAAAGAATTCCCTGAAATAGAGCGTGTTGGGGCACTGTACAGGATCGAAGCAAAAAAGTGGGTCGATGGGTGAACCTTCTTCCTCATAGACCCACATTACCCGAATACAGAAAAATTATATACTGTTTGGGGTATCTATCTAAATAACGGAATATTATATCAAAAACATTTGAGGAGTAATACCATGAATGCGATAGGTTACCTGGCAATACTGTTTATTATTTTTGCAGTTATAAGTTTTTCAGATGGAAATTATGATAATACTGTGATCCATCTCGAGATTGCAGCCGTTTTGAGTGTAATATCATTCTTCGTACAAAAAGAGGATACAAGGTCAAAAGAATTTCTCGTATGGGTCATTGAAAACCTGGATACCATTAAAAACGGTACTGCCATGTATAAAGGCATACACATCACACCGCAAACACAGGTGACACAGTTCCAGACATGCATTTCACTCATATTCTTTACAACAAAATCACCCTCACGATTCTTTATCAATGGGCAGGGCAACCACATAATAGCTGGACTTGTCTTCACTGTTTTTACGCTTCTTCTGGGATGGTGGGGGATACCCTGGGGACCGGTATACACCATTCAAACAGTCATCAAGAACCTTACAGGAGGTCATAAACAGATCATTGGGGAAATGGTGAAAACAATTGAAACTGCAGTGTTAGCAGAAGAAAAACAATTCGATGAGCATGCAAGTCCTGCTTGAAATAACAGGGAACGGGAGCTCTAAAGACATCAGATGGGAAAAAGTCTATTGCATTGCAGTTCCCGGTCCATTTTTCAGGGATGCTTCGACCTTTTTACGTTCGAATAATCAACAGTGACGGGAGCGTTTTCAAAGTAGAAGAGATGATTTGATATCCTGAGATCGAACGGGTCGGGGGGTCTTTATAGAATTGAGACACATAAATTAGTACTTGAGTAATTGATTCACAAATGATCCACTGTTATTGGAAATTCTACAAAGATGTCCCTGGCCCACCTGATATCCAGATAGAATCTTAGATACACATTATTATTGGAAAATGAACTTTCAAAACTAAGATTATAGTTTTCGGGAATTTTAATCTGGAAATCAGACAATAGTCCTTCATAGATATTTTCCAGAGGTAATGAGAATCTCCTTACAGATAATTTCTGGGTACTTTTAGTCCGCTTTGCCTGGGCACATTCCTTTGAGAATAATTCGGCCCCAACCTTCCGGATCTTTCTCCTGATGGGATTAGTATACATTACTGATGCGCGGATCGTCTCGCCTGTATTATATTGGTCGAATGGCAGTTTTACTGAAATTGTTGGTTCAAGTTTCCGTTTCGTATATGAAATGTCATTTTGAACTTGTGATACTGCTTCTCCTGGCCTTCCCGATCCTTTATGCAATGATTTTACCATGAATTTCTTCCTGGATTTGATATCAATATGTTTCGGGATATCAATCCAGGCTTTGACCTCGTAAGAGATCTTTGCATTGCGACCTTCATACGTTGGTAATGCTTGTTCAGGTATTAAAAAGGAAAAGTCTTCAGAATATCTGCCTGGCTGGACAATACCCTCACCCATAAAGGACTGCTTGATGTCGATAATCGTATTCTCTTCATGATATGTGACAGATGATTTCCCAGTACTGACCGTAATGGATGTCTTTTCTTTGCCTTCCACCTGATGGTTTAAGGACCTTATATTGGTCGCTTTATCGACAACCAAAATAAGGCTCCCTGACACCTCATTTCCAGGTAAGTAATTATTGTTGTCCAGTTGAATTTCTAATTGCACCATCTACATACGTGCCATTTAACCAAATAATATACTGGAAAACAAAGTGCTTGCTATCCCGAACACAAAGAATAATAGCGGTAGGGCTATTGCGATCAAAGCTTTATTTGTGCTCAAATTATGTACATATTTTACTCCCAGAAACAGCAGGCCAATTGCCCACAACTGCATTATATAGCCAAAAAATAATCCAACCATATAATAGGGATTGGATAACAGTTCGCCCATAGGATTGCCTGCCCTTGCAGCAGTCATACTAATAGTAATGGGTTCAATAAATGAGAACACTATTATTCCAATAACTGCATTAATGATGAGAGGCGTTTTACTGTAGCCGTAAACCACTAGCATCTGGGTGAATTTGCCTTCTCCTCCCAATGCAACCGAGATAAAATGAATTACCCCCGCTCCTATTAACCACATAATAATGACACCGAATAATGCAGATATGATTGGCACTACAGTGGTCATTACGGTCACAATTTTCATAGCTTCGGGAGGTAGCTCACTAAAATCATAGATAATGGGCATAAAGTATACTGAAATTGCACTCAGGATTGCAATTATTCCCACTATCAGGAATGATTCTTCAACATATGGTCTATCGGATATTTCTTTTATCGTTTCTTCTGGTTTTATTAATATTCCAGTTATTTTATTCAACAAGTTCATAATTGAACCTCCTTTTACGAGTATTATTCAGCCCTTAACGCCTCCACCGGGTCCAGCCGTGCCGCCCTCGAAGCAGGATACACACCTGCCACCACAGACGTTATTACTCCAAAGCCCAGCCCAATTAAAATGGACGTCATGGTCACCGTACTTGGGAAATCCCCCAATGCCGATATCAGGTATGCCAGCCCGCCGCCGAGGGAAACCCCGATAAGGCCGCTGACAAGCCCAAGGATACCGGATTCTATCAGGAACAGTGTCCTGATATCACCTTTATTGGCACCCACTGCTTTCATAATGCCAATCTCCTTTATACGTTCAGTAACAGTAAGCATCATCACATTAATAATACCTATGCCTCCCACTGCAAGGGCAACAGCGCCTATGCCTCCAAGTGCATATTTTATCTGGGTGAGCACACCCGTTATACTTTCCAGAAAACCGCTCTGGTCAAAGATAGTATATTTTTCATTCCTGTGGGTCCTCTGGAGACTTTTATCCATCCGTTCAATAGTCTCAGCAATCATATCAGGGTCTTCCACCCAGACATTGATGGACGAAAATGAATACTCCTGAATGTTAAGTAAACTCTTCATGCTCGGATGGGATATGAATATCTGTGAATTACTACTGCCTCCAAGCAAAGACATCTGTTCAACATCCTCAAGGACCCCCACAACCTTAAAATCAATACTGGTATTGGTCAGGCTGTTCGTAAGTGTAATGTGGGACCCTGGATTTACCTTCATATCAAACATATTATTGGCAATATCATACCCCAGCACCACGCTGTTACGGTCCGAATCACTGAAGAACCTTCCTGCCTCTATCGTATCAACTATATTTGATTCTTTTGATGGTGTAATGGCAACGACCCCCACATTGCGCTCTTCATTTCGAAACTCAATCAGGGCCCCGGTAGAACGGCGCGGTGAGACACTCTCAACACCGATAACACCTTCCAGTAAAGAAACATCCCTGTCGTCCAACACCGCATTCTTCATAGTTCTGCCAGAACCACCGTCGTGTTGGTCAAAACCTCCGGGCATGACCTGCACCAGATTCAGATCCATATCACCAAAGACCTCGGATACACCGGTTATCAATCCCTCCCCCACAGAGAGCATGACCACGATAGCTGCCACTCCAATAATAATGCCAAGACTCGACATTACGGTCTTGAACTTCTCACCTCTAAAGCTCAGGAATACAAATTCCAGAGCGTCGTAGAATTTCATGGCTTTTCACTGGAACTTCTTCGCTTTCGCATCACGACAAAGAAAATTATGATTATCGCAAACACGCCGCCCACTATCCCGAACACCAGCCAGGGATCTGAATCTTTGTCCACAACGACCAGGGGCTTTGAGTTGTTCAAATTGATGGTCTGGATGTCTGATTCGTGCCAGTTGTTCCCGTTCTTGAATATTGCTTTAACTCCCATCTGTTCAATTCCGTCTTTGGGCTTGATATCGAACTGGATCGTGAACATTTCATCAGAATCCATGGTGCCGATGAAATACTGGGCAGGCTGGAACTCCACATTATCTGTTGCAGGAACAATGGTAACCGCATTTATGGTATTTGGCCTCACATTTGCTATGTCCAGCACTATATAATCCGCGTTCTTGCTTATCTCGGAATTAATTATTTTTATCCCGGTGGCATCGATGGTTACCGGTACCTTCCATTTGACTTCATACATGTTCCCTCCGCCCATGAAAACAAAATCCAGGAAACGGATGCTATCCGTAGCATCCTTACTCACTTTTATGGAATACGTAAAATCGATAGTATCACCTGGTCCCAGCAGTCCGACATCATAGTATGCACCACTGGTTACCAGGATATCGCTATTCCCCGAAAGAGATGCCTCCAATACCTGTGCGGTAAGGTCGAATTCCTTATCCTGAGGCGCAGAATAATATGAATACAACTTTGCTGCATTTTTCAGTGTTATAGTTACCGTACCCTCGTCTCCTGGCATAAGATATGCCGGGTCAACAGAGTATTCCACCATCACTGAAGGCCGGACAGTGATATCAGTAGCAGCTGTACAGACCTGTACCAGCATTACTATTAGTAATAATCCAAATATCTTTATCATCCTCATACTATCAATCCATCCCTTATCCTGATTATTCTATGACACATATCAGCAATTTCCTGTTCATGAGTGACCATTATTATTGTAATACCATTTGCATTAAGTTTTTTGAAAATGTTCATAATTTCTTCCCCAGTCCTGGAATCAAGATTACCGGTTGGTTCATCTGCCAGAAGTATTTCCGGACGGTTCACCAGTGCCCTGGCAATAGCAATCCTCTGCCTCTGACCACCTGAAAGTTCAGGAGGTTTGTGATGCATGCGGTCTTCAAGTTTCAGTTGTTCCAGCAGCTCTACAGCCCTGGCTTTTCGCTTTGCTTTTGGTATCTCCTGGTATATCATGGGCAGTTCCACATTTTTCAGGGCGTCGAACCTGGCTATAAGGTTAAATGTCTGGAACACGAAGCCTATCTTCTTGCCTCGTATCCTGGCAAGTTCCATGTCTGATAAGGTGGATGTATCCACGCCGTCAAGAAAAAACTTACCCCGGCTGGGTCTGTCAAGCAGGCCTATCAGGTTCATAAGTGTGGTCTTGCCACTGCCGGACGGGCCCATGATAGCCACGAACTCGCCGTGTTTTATGGAAATATTTATACCTTTTAGTACAGGAACTGCAAGTTTTCCCAGGTGATAGGTCTTTTCGACCTCCTGTGTGAATAATACATCTTCCAGAGGAACAGCCATTTCACTCTCCCCCTCTGTGATTTTCAATAGCAGACTGTATCCCGGATGCAGTCAACTGATCAGTTATGACCGAATAATACGGTGAGAATTGATACCACTTTTTTTTTCCGGATTCGATAAACAATTGTGTATCCAGAGTATGTTTTTCTCGGTCATACCTTTGTTTGATAAGCAAATACCATGGCAACATAGGGGCAATGGATACAATCACTTTCCATTCCCCGGATATTACTGAATAAGCAAGTAATGCCACAATAATTATTAACGCCATTGCTATTAGTGCGATTGAAGGTTTATTCAATTTAAATGTTGTAACTGACTTAATGTCACTGTAGTTTAGTAAGACATCTCTCAGCTCGAATGATTTTAATTGAACACCGTTTTCATCAATCGAAATACTTGCCTGAAGCATTTTTACTACAAGGAAATAAAGTAAGAAATACATTAACATGAGAATTGGAATCAATACTGCATAATCCAGATTCCGGCCAAACATCAAAACCAGATTTAAGCTTACAACAATGCAAAAAGTGAACACAGAATTATCAGCAGAGAACAATATATTGTTAGATTTAAATTTTTCAACATTTGATCGACCGGATGGGATCAAAGGATTTTCAAAAACGACTTGCCTGTCCAACGTGTATCCCGTTGGAGTTACACTCGGGCACCACCCCAGCCATAACCTTAATTTCTTAAAAGCATTCATTCATTTTCCTCTTTTAATCTCAGTTGATATAACCTACTTAAGAAAGTCCCAAATTTTTAGACGAAATTATTAAAAATAAAATTGTAACAATTCCAATCATAACGGCAATCAATAGTTTTCCCCATCCGATAATTCCCTGAGGATACATATTTTCTGTTCTATCATAGCCAAATACTTTTATTAAAATAGCAATTACTCCGAATAAAATTAGTATAAAAACATAAGAGTAAAGTAGATTTGTTAGACGATATTCATTAATAGACAAAGAACCCGAAAGATAGCTTAATAAAAGTTTGAAACTATATAAAATAAATACTAAAACAACTGACTTTAAATAAAAAAACCAGTAGTTAAAACATTCTGTACGTTTTGTTTTTTGAAGTTCCTTTTTAAAGTAGAATCGATTAATAAAATAATACAGGCAGATAATAAAGAATATGTACACCAATAATCGGCCAGTATTGAATAATTCCTGTGCTACCATCTTGTTCTTCCTCTATTTGATTAACCTATCAAGCCCTATCATCACCGCTGCTCCAATTATCGAAAAGACAACAACGAGTGCCACAAATATCAGGAAAACTCTCCCATCCATTTTTTTCAGATAATCAGGTTCTTCAAATCCCATCCTCTTTGCCAGAACCACAAAAACCAACATAGCTGCTTCAAGAGCTAAGATGCCTTTTATAAAGGGCATCAGAGACAACTGCAATGCATAGTAGCGAATAAGGAGAAAGATGGATGCTACTGCAATGAATAGCATCATCTTAATACCTGTGGGGCGGTTAAGCTCGAATACTTTTCCAAGTTTTAAGGCTATGAATAAAATAATAAGAATCCATATCCTGTGAAGCACAGGGTATTGAAGTGAGAAATAAAGATATACCGCATAAACCACAATCAAGATAGCCAATTCTCTTAATGGTTTGGTATTTCCAAAACGGTATATAATTGGGCTTAGTGTATTCTTCCTATGCCAGACCATGATTACAAAAATGGCAAAGGTTACAATCGGCGCCAGATAAAATGTGGCAGTCAGGTCTGTTTTAATATAACCATACGTGATCAATCCTCCGATGCCAATAAAGGTATAGAAGAGAACTGCAATCGACCTCAATAGTTCTTCCTTAACGATGTAATCCCATTCGAATAACGAACCGAATAACTTCGGAGATGCATCGCCCCCGCTATCTGGCTTATTAGCATAACCTTCTCCAGAAGGGGGCTTGTTGATTTTAGTATCCGCAACAGGACACCAGCCCATAACTTTCCGTATATTTTCGATCAAAGCAGTCATTATTCCCCTCCAATTTTCTTTAACTTTTCAGGAGCAATGTTTTTCAGCATCAAAAAATCATGCTCATTGCGTGGATAAAGAATTATATTCCTTCCCCTGGTGCTAATCCTTATGATCCCTGGATAATGGGATATTCTAATCGCGCCATATATCACATATATCAGCAATAATGTAGATATCCTAAATATCACACTCGTAATTGAAGTTGATGATAGCGATATTAAAATAACCAATATCAATGCGATTAAACTCCGCACCCTATGTTTGTGTGCATAGTTTTCACCTAGTTTTACCGTATCAATATCACTTTTATGATATCTCTTCTCACCCAATAACGGGAACCTTATCCGCAACATCTCTTTATCCACGGATATTTTGGTGCGCTCGAATATGAAAAGTGATGCATAGAGCAAAAGCGACAGAAGAATCAAATATATATCCGACCTCTGGATGCCGATTAAAAACAGGCCGATGGAACCAAACATAACAGCAAAGATGCGCCAGTCAAACATCTGGACTGGTATATCCATAACCTGATCATTCCCATCATAGTTAGCAGTGCCTGTACGATAGGAATTTCCTGTAGAGAAAAAATCATTATTGTCAAAAACGACTCTTTCCTGGGGGCACCAGCCCATCATTTTCCGTATAGTTTCCGCCACATTTATTGTCATACCAATGCCCTCAATTTCCCAAACAGTTCCTCTGCCAATTTCGTGGGATCGTCCGTATTTTCAAGTTTGAGCTTCATCTCGTCTGCAAAGTCCCATAACAGTTCGATACACTGGGTGTACCTGCTACATGCACCGCAGTCCCCTTCATGTTCATACCATACCTGCATCCCATGTTTTTCAGATACGAATATAATGGCTTTAGCATCAAACGGTATCGAATGCCCAAACAGGATGCCCCGTTCAACATTCATACCTACCATCTCTATCTGGTTTGACTGCGCCATCTCAAGCAGGGTGTCTTCAATTCGCTTATTCATGCTGATGAGCGCTCTGGATACTGCCTGTCTTGATATGTTGAACGAGCGTGCTATATTGATATTGGGAAGCCCGTCCCGACGCAGTTTCCAGAACTTGAATTGCTTTTCATCTATTGGCAGGAACATGTGTCAATGTATGCGTATTGACTATTTAAACATGTCGACTCTGTTAATTTATTCAGAACAGAATGTATTCTAATTACAACTACCGCCAACAAAAATCATACTACAAAACGAGCACTATCAACAGGAATTCATGTAGAATATCTTTCATTTGTACTCCATTTTTTCTTCTATTATTGACCTCTAACCTGTTCTCATATATCTGACAATTTCGCCAATTGCAGGTCGCTTTCCATACATCAGCAGTCCCACTCTGAACAACCTGGCAGAAACCAGTATCACGAAATATACAGACACCATCAAAATCAATAAGCTTATCGCTATCTGGTAGCTCGGTACATCAGAAACGCCCATACGTATCAACATGGCAACGGGAGATGTTAACGGGAACAGGGAAAAGAACATCGATAACGTACCATCTGGTTTGGTTATCAGTACCTGCATGAACAATATGGGTGCTATAGCCGGGAACGTGAAGATAGGAATGAGCTGCTGGCTTTCATTCATCGAACCGCTTATTGCTCCCACTGCTCCCATCATACTGGCAAATAACAGGAACCCAAGGATAAAATATGCCAGTGATAGAATCAATAACAGGGGATTGATAGATAAAGCAAAAACATATATCAATCCGGAAAAGCCCACCGAGAGCCATATCGCTATTTGCAGCAATCCTACCGAACCCAGTCCGATGATCTTTCCCGTGAGCAGTTCCATGGGAGTTATTGAAGATAATATTATCTCTATTATCCGGCTTTCTTTTTCTTCTGCCACACTTTGCAATAGAAATCCCGAGGAGGTAAAAATTGAGATCAGCAGAAGAATACCGGTCATATAGGGAAGGGCAAATTCTTCCAGCAGGTCTGATAGTCCTTTTTCACTTACCTCACCTGTGGTCTCGAGAGAATATCGTTTGAAAGTTATAGGATCTTTGACACGCTGCAAGGTATCTTCATCCACTTTATCCTGTAGCAGGATATTTACCATCAATTCAGAAAGTTCGTCCTGAGGGATGATTGTTCCTTTTCCTATCACATAGGATTCAACAATTCCGGTCTTGATATAATCTGGTGGAATGATCAGATATCCTGATAATATCCCCGATACAAGGTCCTGTCTGGCAGCAGTGACATCTGAATATTGTATGAATTGTATGGTCTGGTCCATTCCATTACCCAGGTCTTCCAAATCCTGATTATTTATCGTCCCCGGAATTTCATTTGAAAATATCATTGAACCCCTTACTGTGATCTCATCCGGGAATTCAAATGAATTTGACCGGTCAATGTAACCCAGGGTAAGGTCTTCAGGGGACGATAAACCAATAAGCATTACGGGAATCAATATGAGAAGGATAAAGAAAAGCGGGAAACCTAATGTCACCAATATGAACTGCTTTCTCTTTACCGTTTTTAAGAACTCGTATTTTGCTACCATTATGGATTTGTTCAACTGGAGACCCCCTTGACAATGGTAATGAAAATGTCGTTCAGTGACGGAGTTGATTGTTCAAGGCGCAGGATCCTGACCCTCTTTACAATATCTTCAATAAGAGACTGGATATCGTGTCCCTCTTTTGGGAATATCTCAATATATGTCCCGTGACTGATGATATTTTCTATCAGGTCGATTTCTTTAAGCGAGGCAAGGTTACCTTCGAATTCCAGGAAAATAGAATTATTCCGGTGTTCGTTCCTGATATCTCGGACCTTCCCATCCAGAACTATCACACCTTTATTGATCATCAGTATGCGATCGCACATGACCTCTGCCTGTTCCATCATATGAGTGGAAAGTATGATAGTCTTGCCAGCTTTTTTTTGTTCGATGAGAATGTTCTTGATGATCTGGGTATTTACCGGGTCAAGACCTGAGAATGGTTCATCCACGACGATAAGGTCGGGATTATGAATAATGGTGGCAATGAACTGTATCTTTTGCTGCATGCCTTTGGAGAGCTCTTCGATCTTTTTTTCTTTATGCTCCAGCATTTCAATTGACTGCAGTAGACTTTCAGCATGTTCCAGAGCATGGATTTTTGTCATTCCTTTAAGCTGGGCCAGGTAAATCAGAAGTTCAATGACCTTTGACTTTTTGTAAAGACCGCGCTCTTCCGGTAAATAGCCTGTCCTGTCTTTTGAATCCGGATCAAGCTTTTTTCCGAATACCCTGATATTTCCCGAATCCGGTTTAATAATATCAAGCATCATCCGCAACGTTGTGGTCTTACCTGCACCGTTTGGCCCAAGCAGGCCAAATATCTCTCCAGGTCCTACTGAAAATGAAATGTCTTCAATGACTGTTTTACGGTTATACGATTTTGTTACATTCTCAAGTTCTATGATTCCCATTGAACACAACCTATTATGCTAAAGCGTACGGATATATTTAAACTTGTTGATTTATGGCCCGGTTTAACCGTTCACTGAAATGTGTAGTATCCGGAAATTATTTCGCCTGAATTGAGCACATTGAACTCAACTCAAAGGTCCTATGGTAAAAATGACCCGCTGAAAGATTCGCCTATCTGTGAGGTTGTATCCTGGGAAGCGACTTTGAGGGGTTGCGGAGGGCTGTGCTGATGTAAATCAAATGTACAAGGCTGTGTGGTCCTCACATGAGAAAGATACGGGTCAATGTATGCATATGGTTCGTTGGGGTTTGCTGCTATGCGGCCATAATGACGGGGGATGGATAAATCCGCACACACCATATGACTTATTGGAAGACAATCATCGAACTCTTCTCATACCTTCTTGAAACCAGCAGAAAAACAATGCCATTTGAGCCTGCCGGGCTCTTCTGGAATCATTTAAGTACTATAGGATTTAAATAATATCTTCTATGGCAATGTCTAAGAAGGATATGGATAGAAGGAGTTCTAAGAAAAAGGGCGAATTGGAAAGTCTTGAAAAAATGGCTGCTGCTGGGAGCGGTGATGCAAAGAAAAAGCTTGCAAAGGCCAAAAAAAAGATGAAATAATCCTTTGAAGAATGTACTGAATTTTATTATGCGGGGGGTGGGATTCGAACCCACGGATTCCTTCGAAACAGGGTCCTAAGCCCTGCGCCTTTGACCTGGCTGGGCTACCCCCGCATTATGGGTTGTTTGTGCTGTTGAGCGGAGTGAAACGCACGCTTGGATCGAACCTTGCAAGGTTCGGCTGTGGCTACCCCGCATTATGGGTTGTTTGTGCTGTTGAGCGGAGTGAAACGCACGCTTGGATCGAACCTTGCAAGGTTCGGCTGTGGCTACCCCCGCATTATGGGTTGTTTGTGCTGTTGAGCGGAGTGAAACGCACGCCTGGATCGAACCTTGCAAGGTTCGGCTGTGGCTACCCCCGCATTATGGGTTGTTTGTGCTGTTGAGCGGAGTGAAACGCACGCCTGGATCGAACCTTGCAAGGTTCGGCTGTGGCTACCCCGCATTATGGGTTGTTTGTGCTGTTGAGCGGAGTGAAACGCACGCTTGGATCGAACCTTGCAAGGTTCGGCTGTGGCTACCCCC
>JAHYIS010000040.1 GCA_019429385.1 ANME-2 cluster archaeon
TTGCGGAGGAGGCACAGCTGGCGGTTGATAAGATAACGGCGCGGATTCGTGACGATATCCATCTCGACCCTGATATCAATTATATGACATATCCCAATCCTGCGGATGCCATGCGGGCGGCGGCGAAGGATCTGACCGAGAAGATAGAAGCGAACCGAAATGATTATGAGGATGCGGGGCGGTACCGGACCAACGGGAAGTATTCCAGTTGCAGTGCCAAGGTTATCGCACAGGTGCGCAAATGGTATGTGGACCGGGTGCTGTATGAGGTGAATGAGAAATATATGGATGCTGCTGAGAAGATCGATGACCAGATCGATACTGATTTTTCCGAGTCCGCTGATGATGTGCGGGATGCTAATAATAAAGGGGCCCAGTTGCTGAAGGATGCAATGAGTTTTCCTATCGGGTTGACTATGAGGGCTGAGCATGTAAGGGAGGATGGTTCTCGGTATGGGGTGGATGATATTGCTTATTGGGATGAGGAGGTGACGCTGGGGGTGGATATGGAGCCGGATTATCTCAATCCAATGGAACCATATTCTGGCGAATCATTCTATACCTTAAAATTGAGAAATATTAACTTGTTGGGACCAACTGGGGCATATGTGCTTCCATCAATGAGTCCTTGGGTATGCACAGTGAATTCGTGGATGATAGAAGTGGAGGGTGAGATCGTGGAATTTACAATTCAGGATGTTGACAATGAGATACATCCGAACCCTATTTTTGGACATGAAGCGCAAATATATACAAGAAGAAGGGCCCCAACAAGAGATCCTACAACTAATAGATTAATAGGTGATAATACCCCAATTACTTTTTCTTTTATGTCAGGTACATTTTTAGCAGTCCCCTCTGGAAAAATTACTGGTATAGGAGATAAACCAACATTAGATATTCCAAATCCAATTTTTGAAGAAACAAAAGGATGGTAAAATGCGAAAAATTGTAAAGTTATTGATTTGTTTGACATTAATATGCACATTAGCTTTAAACGTAAATGCTGCAGAAAATGATTATGGTAATGCAATTGCATGGTGTAATGATGAACCTGCTACTGTAAATAATTTTGAGATTAAAATAAATGAACCGATAATAGTTGAAGTTGAAGTTACTTCAAAAATTGCTGGTTTTGTCGATATACAATTATATGAACCTGGAAAAACAAAATCATTTGATGTAATTTCGGGTCCGAGTAATTTTGATGAATGGGTATCTGAATATGATTTAGAACCAGGATGGACAAAAGTCTATACATGGACAATTGTACCAAACGGCAAATGGACTGGTGGAAGTGTTCCAATTAATATTATCGTAATATTTAATAAAGAAATTAATGACAATTTAAGGGTCCAGTATACAATCGCCAACCCCTACATCCTCGATGAACAATACTCCGGCCCCGCCCCCACCCGCACTGCCACCGACCCCTCATCCACTGACCAGCTGCCGGGTTCGAATGGCTTGCCGGGGTTCGGGGTGGTGGGTGCGCTGTTAGGGATTTCACTTGTATTATTAAGTCGAAAAGTGTAACTTTACATCAGCTACTCCCAAATCGAGGCGAACCGAAATGATTATGAGGATGCGGGGCGGTACCGGACCAACGGGAAGTATTCCAGTTGCAGTGCCAAGGCGATAGCACAGGTGCGCAAATGGTATGTGGACCGGGTGCTGTATGAGGTGAATGAGAAATATATGGATGCAGCTGAGAAGATCGATGACCAGATCGATACTGATTTTTCCGAGTCCGCTGATGATGTGCGGGATGCTAATAACAAGGGGGCCCAGCTACTGAAGGATGCAATGAGTTTTCCTATCGGGTTGACTATGAGGGCTGAGCATGTACGGGAGGATGGTTCGCATTATGGGGTGGATGATATTGCCTACTGGGACGAGGACGTGACGCTGGGGGTGGATATGGAGCCTGATTATCTGTTCGAGGATTCTGATGGTGGCAAGAAGCTGATCAATCTGGGTGTGCAGAATGTGTGTATCTTTGGTCTTACGGGAATACCTGTGCTGCCTCCGCCGAATTATGTGGTGCAGTTCAATAGCTGGATGATAAATGTGGAGGGGCGGATTGATGGGTTTACGCTGGTGGATGCTGATAATGAGGTGCATCCGAATCCGATGTGGGGACATGAGGCGCAGGTGTATAAAAGGGAAGAATATACAATTTTTGATTTTAGTGGTATTGAGATAGTTGGTGAAAATAAGCCCATAGAATTTCAGTTTTCAACTGGAACATTTATTGCAGTCCCTCCCTCTGGAAAACCCATTGGAGATAAAATAGGTGGATATTCAGAAACGTCTTCAGATTATGGTAACATTTTAAGGAAGTGATATTTTGAGAACACTATTATTAATTCTAATACTAACATTGGTAATTTCTACAAACCAAAGTGTATCAGCAGAATCTGTGGAAAATAATTATGGTATAGTTAATGCTTGGTATAATGGTCAAGAAGCGACAGTAGAAAATGTACAATTGAAGATTGGAGAACCTGCAGAAATAAAAGTTGAAGTTACATCTAAAATTAATGGGCACGTCATTGTCAAATTAATAAACCCTTTAGTGACAGAATCATACGAGGTAATTTCGGGTCCTAGTTTAATTGATAAAAGAATTGACAATTTAAATATTGAATCAGGTTGGCATGAAACATACATTTGGACAATAAAGCCAACTGGCAAATGGACAAATGGGAATGGTCCAATAAATCTTTATGTGCAGTTCAATGAAGCATATGATGAATATGAAAAAGTGCAATTCACAATAGCCAACCCCTACATCCTCGATGAACACTACTCCGGCCCCGCCCCCACCCGCACTGCCACCGACCCCTCGTCCACTGACCAGCCGCCGGGTTCGAATGGCTTGCCGGGGTTCGGGGTGGTGGGTGCGCTGTTAGGGATTTCACTTGTATTATTAAGTCGAAAAGTGTAACGTTACATCAGCTACTCCCAGATTGAGGCGAAACGGCATGGATATGAGGATGCAAACCGGTATCGCAGCAACGGGAAGTATTCCAGCGTCAGTGCCAGGGCGATAGCGCAGGTGCGGAAGTGGTATGTGGACCGGGTGTTGTACGAGGTGAACAAACAATATCTGGATGCTGCCGAGAAGATAGACGACCAGATAGATGCCAATTTTTCTGAGTCTGCTGATGATGTGAGGGATGCTAATAATAAAGGGGCCCAGTTGCTGAAGGATGCAATGAGTTTTCCAATCGGTTTGACTATGAGGGCTGAGCATGTAAGGGAGGATGGTTCGCATTATGAGGTAGATGATATTGCCTACTGGGACGAGGACGTGACGCTGGGGGTGGATATGGAGCCGGATTATCTGGAAAAAGATATGATTTATAAGAGCAGTTCTGGTGAATCATTATATTTGCTAAAATTGAAGAATAACAATTTGTTAGGTCCAACTGGTGCGTATATTTTGCCGTCTATGAATCCGTGGATTTGTACAACGAATGTTTGGTACATTGAAGTTGAAGGTGAAATTCCTGAATTTGTGGTCATAGATGTTGATAATGAAGTACATCCAAATCCTATTTTCGGACATGAAGCGCAGATTTATACGAGAAAGCAGGAGCGTATTTTAGACTCTATAACTAATACATATATTGGGACAAATGAAAGAATTTCATTCAATTTTAGTACAGGGACATTTATTGCGGTACCACCTGGAAAATTATCCGGAGTAGGTGATAAGCCGACCAAAGAAAATCCTGAACCAATGTTTGAAAAATCTGACGGATGGTAAAATATGAATAATAATACATTTAAAATAATATTAATGGTTAGTATTTTTTCGTTTTTAATATCAAATTGTATTGCTGCAGAAAATGAATTTGGCATAGTTTATGCGTGGTCTAATGATGAACCTGCTACAGTAGAAGGAATGGATTTAAAAATAAATGAACCATTTACTGTTAAAGCAACTATTGAATCAAAGATTGATGGACATATTTCGGTTAGATTATATGAGCCTGGAGTTACAAATGCATATGAAGTGATTGAAGGGCCAAGTGAAATTGATGAATTTATTGATAATATGAATCTCAAATCTGGTTGGAAAACAACTTATTTTTGGAATATAAAGCCAAATGGTGATTGGACTGATGGAAATGCACCTATAAATTTATTTGTACAATTTAATCAGGCGCATGATGATGTTAGAATGGTAGATTTAACCATAGCCAACCCCTACATCCTCGATGAACAATACTCCGGTCCCGCCCCCACCCGCACTGCCACCGACCCCTCATCCACTGACCAGCCACAGGGTTCGAATGGCTTGCCGGGGTTCGGGGTGGTGGGTGCGGTGATTGTGATAATGCTGGCTGTTCGATACAGGTATGGAAAGGTATGAACATCCGCCCACATCATACTCGACGGTTTACCACCCCTGCATGTTACAATCAGGTCTGCACACACTGTTAATAGATGAATGCCCTCATTGGAATCAGCCAAGATAGGGCGTACGCTCAGTTTTGAAACTGACCCCAAAAGATTAGTTCCTAATCAGATACTGTGCTATATACTCACCAAACCGTTCCAAATCATCTAGATTATTTTCCAGATAATAATAGACTCTCTCCACATCAATTTTCGCATACATGTGAACCAGGATATTCCGAAACCCTGCTGCAGGCGCCAGATCTTCTGCAAATTTATTTGGCAGGATACCATATTCACCAAGGAGCAGGAAAACCTCCCTGTACGTATCAGGTCGTTTCAGTTTCTCTTTAGAAATAATCATCTCACCAATATCTATCATACATTCAAGAGCAACCTCTATATATCGTTCCACTGCCCCCCGCAATGTATGGTCACGTATAAGGTCTCCAACATCATGCTGCTGATAACCTCTCAATATTACTCTTTATTCTTCAAGCATTTCCAGTTTGGATGCAATCTCATCATTCATGCAAAGCCGCCCCTGGCAATCCGTTGTAATATCACGTCAGTATGCCGCTTTATGTGATACTGTTCATCCAGATATCTGGACATAACACGGGTTTCGAACGCTATGCGTTTCGTTTCATCAGATTTTAGAACATGCCCGTTCTTAATAATATTATATTTAAGAAGAAGTGGTGCATCATTTAACACGACCAAATCTATCTTATCCGACTTGAGCACACGTGTTAACTCATTAATAAGGTTCAGTTCCACATAAAGCATATCTTTTTTAGAAAGGCTTTCATCCAACATAACAGCGATATCGACATCGCTCAACTCGTTTGCATCTCCCCTGATAACAGAACCGAACAGATAGGCAAAGTATACACTGTCTGTGGTTTGGAAGAAGTTATTCAGTTCTTGTACAAACCGCATCATATAAATCATATTTACTTCGCAAGTGCCTATAAAACTATGTTCCAGTAAATGTGACATAACTGTATGAACCCAAAAAGGTGGCATAGAGTTCCCCACCCGCGTGGGGATGAACCAGATTATCATCCATTTGAAAAATATTAGAAGATAGACCCATAAAAATAAGGTATACATTTTCATACACCTCTTCTCCATTATTGCCTACCTGCAGGTGGACATACGCTGGATGTTGGGGATAATGCTGGCAGCAGGATTTAGGTCTGGAACGGACTGAATCCGGGGTTACTGCGCCCCCCTTTTGATTGATATTATTATATCAATATCCTAAAACTCGATCGAAGAGGAATCCCCGATATTCAGTGAATTGTGTTTTCCCGCAATATTTGCATCGTCACCAATAATGGATGACTGCAGATTTGCCTTTGAAATATGTGTTCGCTCACCGATCACACTATTGGAAATAATTGAATTCTCAATGATAGTACCACTTGCAATCGAAGCATATGGCCCGACAACCGAATTGGCCACCCTGACATTTTCCCCTATAGCAACCGGGTGGATAATAACCGAATCCACAATCTCATAGTTCCCGTTCGAATTTTCCTTTTCATCCAGCAGTACTTTATTCGTCTCAAGCAGGGAAGTGGCATGTCCGCAGTCGTACCAGCTGGAAACAGTAAAAGTCTTAAATCCGCTGCCGCGCTTTATCATCTCCTGCATGGCATCGGTCAACTGGTACTCTCCCCGCGTCTTGATAGTATTCTCAAGCATCCAGTCCAGCACGTTGAACAACAATGGAGTATCATGGATAAAATACACACCGGCAATCCCCAGTTTCGACGCAGGATTTGCGGGTTTTTCCTCCAATTTTTTTACACATGAAGATTCCGGTTCTAATTCAACAATCCCGTATTTTTGTGGCTCATCTACCTCCCTCACACCGATAGAACCAGAACAACGGCCGTTATTCTTATGCTGTTCGTAGAAATCCAGGTAGCCGGATTTGAATATCATATCCCCCAGAGCGATCATAATGTCAGAATTGCCAACAGCATCCCTGGCCAGATATATGGAATGTCCGAGACCAAGTCTTTCATCCTGGTCAATAAATCGTATCTTGAACACATCACGGTAATTTTCATTCACATAAGGTATCAACAGTTCCTTCCGGTATCCAACTATCAGTATAATCTCTTCAGGTTCAAGGTCTATCATCCTGTCAAGGATATGCCCAATAATAGGTTTACCTGCAATATACACCATTGATTTTGGTTTGGTGTGAGTATGAGGGAACAATCGTGTGCCAGTGCCGGCAGCGGGTATAATTACTTTCATGGTACTATTTTTAATAAAGAATGATAGATTCAATATTTAACCTAAAATTAAACTGAATGTATATATACCTATAATAAATATCCAGAAGTGCAGGGACAACAATAATTAAGCATAAGGTACTTTTTTAAACCATTAGATGCACTTAAATTTAAGGGAGAAGTTCCTATGACATTTGTGTTTCAAGATTCCACAGAAATGCCTCACCAGAAAAATTTCATCGCAGACCTACATAATTTTCTCTTGATATTAGAACAGATATTACCGATTGAAAATAGAATTATCGAATTAAAAAACCAGATCCAGGAGGAAGAAAAAAAATTCGATAATGAAATAAGAATGCTCAATTCTTTTTTGTCAGGATTGAATACTTCTCTTGACCAGCTTACTACCAAGTATGCTATAGAACCGACTGCAAAATGCAGGGAAAAATTAAAGGAATCCGGGACTGAGTGCGTGGAAAAACAAAAAGAACAGTTCAGGATCGCACTGGATGACCTGACACGAAATTCAAAAGATGAAGTGGCGGAGATGTCAGGCCGGATGCGAAATTATCTTGAACCTTTCCTGTGGTCCGGAGTATATAACATAAAAATAGTCAAACACATTGTCAGCACTACAGAAAATATTACGGGCAAAATCACAATGAGCCTGAGCGGGCTTTCATTTACCTACGAGATTGCCTTTGCTGATTTTCCACTGCAGGTAAAAAAGTTCATGACTGATATATCCATTCCTATCCTTTCAAGAGGAGGCCTGATCTATAAGGAGGACAGGGTAAAACATCTGGATGTTTCTGATTATTTTATAAAAAGAATATATATCGATGAGGATTTCCAGTTGGACCTTGAGAATAAGAAGGGTGCTAAAAAGATTAACCTGCTGATTCCCGGAGAAATTGAAAATACGAGCCTGATCTATGTAGATGAAGAAGCCGTCGATATAACGAAAAGTGAAGAACTGGCACCACAGTTGGATATTGCCAGACTTGATGAACTCAGGCAAAAGGTGGAAGAATATGTTGGAAATGAGGCTAATATCATTTCCAGGACCCTTATTAAAGTTGAACTTGATGACAAAGATGCTATTGAAGAAAACGAGTTATTCGAATGCATCAAGATAATTGCTTCCCAGTATGGAGAGATCATCAATGATATTTTTATTCATGGAATCACGAAAAAAGAGATCGCTATAAAAGAGATCGTTCAAGGTGGAATCAGAAACGAAATTTTTATCAGCGTGGATGAGATTTCCAATCGTCTTTCAGCCCTTGGCGGAGATGGTCTGGAAATAAAAGGTCTATTGAACCTATAGTTCTGTACCAGGTGTCCTGTTTGTTCATATTACGTCTGTTCCAACCAGAAGATTTCAACAGTGTAATCAAACTGGAAAGCCAGATATTCCATGAGCATGACCCTCATCTTTACATGGAAATGTATGAAAAGGTCCCGGGCGGATTTTTTGTTGCTGTAGATGCCGGTGAAGTGATAGGATATACGGTAGGTTTTATTTCAGTTCCCGGTAAAAGCAGGATATTTACCATCGGTGTCAAAGAAACGTACCGTGGCAGGGGTGTTGGCACCCAGTTGATTAACAGGATATGTGACGTATTGAAAGAGAAAGGGGCACGTGTAGCCACCCTGGAGGTCAGGATGAGCAATATACCTGCCCAGCATTTTTACCTGCGGCGAGGTTTTGTACCTGCATGGGTTGAGCGGGGATACTATATCGACGGTGAGGATGCCCTGGTCATGAAAAAGGAACTGTAAAATCCCTGTTACCGGGAAGGCATAAACAATAAAAGTGAAATTGAAGACAGGACAGCTAATCCTCCGCCATAGATAAAGGGCGCTGCAGGGCCAAGAATATCCCAAAGAAGTCCTGCAATAATACTGGCAAATAACATCATGAACCCTGTGGCAGCATGGTATATCCCCAGGGCGGTCCCTCTGCTTTCCATAGGGACAATATCCACAATATAGGCTTTTCCAATCCCTTCTGTAAGTGCTTCGTAGATACCATAGAGAATGAAAAGAGGCCAGATGTAGAAACTGAACTGTGCCCATGCAAATCCAAAATACACGATCCCAAATACCACAAATCCAGCACTCATGATATTTCGCCGCCCCCATGTATCTGAAAGTGTGCCCAGCGGAAACGAGACCAGGGAAGATACGATGTTAAACAGTATGTAACTCAATATTACCATCTGCAGGGAAAAACCCAGATCTTCTGCCCTGAGTATCAGAAACACATTGCTTGAGTTGCCCAGGGCAAAAAGGCCAGTTATCAGAAGTAATATTTTATAGTCCCTTCCAAAATCGGATACCTTGAACGATATTCTCCTGGCTGCCGGACGCCTGCGCTCTTTTACAAAAAAAGTGACCAGAAGGATGCTGAACAGTCCGGGTATAAAGGCGGCAAGGAACACCGTCCTGTAGTTATCACCTGAAAGGTAGAGTATCCCGAGTGCAATGAGCGGGCCTGCAACAGCACCAATGGTATCCATTGACCTGTGCAGTCCGAACGACCGGCCCATGTGTACAGCATCAGAAGAATCTGCTATTAAGGCATCACGGGCTGAAGTGCGCAATCCTTTCCCTGTACGGTCCATGAGCCTGGCTACCAGGACAAGCGGCCACCCGTATGCAAGTGCCATGACAGGTTTTGAGATCGCAGATATGCTGTAACCTGCGATCACGAATGGTTTTCGTTTTGTTGTCTTATCAGTATACCAGCCTGATAATACTTTTAATATATTGGCCGAACTTTCAGCAATCCCTTCGATAAGTCCGACCACAGCCACGGGTGCACCCAGCACAACGGTGAGGAAAATAGGGACTATGGGGTAGAGCATTTCGCTGGCAATATCAGTGAAAAGGCTAACCAGTCCCAGGACTATCACATTCTTCTTGATACCAGGGATCAGGAAGTCCCGATCTTTTCCCTGGTCAGAGGATTTATTGTCTATTATCTGTTTTCCTCCTTATCATGTTGGATTTTGTGATTTAATATATTCTAATCTCATTAACACCGATTCCGGTCATAACAAGATTTATCATGAATTGTATACAAGAATTAAACAGTATAAATATCAATTTACTTTCTTGCTGGGGGTCAATGCATATGAAAGTTACCAAATCGCTCTGTCCGGAGTGCCATGATACTATTGACGCAGTCATATTTGAAGAGCATGGCAAGATACTAATAGAAAAGACGTGCCACGTTCACGGCACATACAGGGACATCTACTGGGGAGATGCACCATTATACCACAGGTTCGATAAATATCTCCAGAATGGATGTGGTGTAGCAGAAAATACAATTCCAGGCAATGGCAGGTGCCCCCAGGATTGTGGTATCTGCAAAGAACATAAGACGTCCACCATTTTAGCTAACATCGACATCACCAATCGATGCAACCAGCAGTGTCCGATATGTTTTGCAAATGCTGCTGTGAGCGGCTACCTGTATGAACCTACAATTGAGCAGATAAGAGGAATGATGGAAGGACTGAAGAACCAGGAACCTGTTCAATGTCATGCTGTTCAGTTCTCTGGCGGAGAGCCCACCATGCGCAAGGACCTTTTCCAGCTTATCAAAATGGCAAAGGAAATGGGATTCAAACACATCCAGCTTGCCACGAACGGAAAGAAACTGGCGGGGAGTGTGGAATATTGCCGCAACCTCTTCGAATCCGGACTGAAAACGGTTTATCTCCAGTTCGATGGGGTCACCCCTGAACCATACATAGCAACAAGGGGTTTCAACGCCCTTCCTGAAAAATTGAAGGCCATACAGAACTGCAGGGAAGCCGGGATGCCCATAGACCTTGTACCTACCGTGGTGAGGGGAATAAATGATCACCAGCTGGGGGATATGATACGTTTTGTAGCTGATAATATCGATATAATCAAAGGTCTGAACATCCAGCCGGTCTCGTTTGCAGGCCGGATAGATGATACACAGAGGAATAGGCAGCGTATCACTATACCTGATGTAATGAAACACATTGAAGACCAGACGGGCGGTATGATTACAACAGATGATTTCTATCCCGTACCGTTCATCCTGCCATTGTCCCATTTAGCTGATGCAATGTCAGATATCAATAATGTGCAATTTTCAGTGAATCCTCATTGCGGCTCAGGTGCTTATATATATGTGGATGAAAGTAAAAACCTGATCCCTGTCACGCGATTCGTGGATGTGGAAGGGTTGTTCGGATACATTGAAGAATTAGCAGTTGAGGTGAAAGCTGCGCATCACCTGAAGACCTATTTCAGGTGGAAGGGAATAAAGAAACTTTCCCGGGGCATAAAGCAGCATGTGGACAATTCAAAAGTGCCCGATGGGATTGATTTTGCCAGGTTGTTCCTGAATCTGCTCTTAGACAGGTCCGGTAATTCAACCAAAGTATTCCATAAAAGAATGATGCTCATTGGCATAATGCATTTCCAGGACCTCTATAATATTGACATTGAGAGAATACAGCGTTGCGGTATCCACTATGCTCTGCCAGACGGCAGAGTGATACCCTTTTGCACGTATAATTCATTATACCGGGCTGAAGTGGAGAAACAATTTTCAATACCCTTAAACCCAAACTCAATAGCCGTTTGATCTTGTCCTGAAGATGAGGAACACGTGGCGAAGAACACCATGATTTATGTTCTATTAATGTATACTACCAGTTCAAAATGAAGATTTGAGGGATTTGATTTTGAAAATAATTGGCGGGCCATCATCGCAACTATTAGCCAGCAGGGTAGCGTCTGCCCTGGGATGTGAACTTGCAGTATGCGAGTTCAAACGGTTCCCTGATCAAGAAATGTATATTCGTATCATGGATGACATCGGCCCTGAAGCCGTAATCATACAGAGCACGGCCACCGATTCCGATTATGTTGCATTGCTGCAACTTATTGATGCGTGCAGCACTGCCGAGCGCGTCCAGGTGGTCATTCCTTATATGGGCTATGCCAGGCAGGATAAAGTCTTCAACAGGGGCGAGGCGCTCAGTGCGAGGGCAATGGCCCGGACCATTGAAGCAGAGAATGTAATAACCGTGAATATACACGAGACTTCGGTGCTTGAGCATTTCAGGTGTACTACGATGAACATCGATGCAGCACCTCTGATGGGGCAGTATATACGCGACATGGACCACTTCCGTGATCCAGTGGTACTGGCGCCTGATGCAGGAGCAAAGGGACTGGCAGCATCAGCGGCAGAGGAACTGGGAATCGATTACGATCATCTTGAAAAGAAACGGCTCAGCGGGGATACGGTCAGGGTCGCTCCCAAGAACCTTGATGTCAAGGACCGGGACGTGGTGATCCTGGATGATATTGTATCCACTGGCGGGACTATGGCAGAGGCTGTTCGCATGCTCAGGCAACAGGGTGCAGCCGATGTCTATGTTGCCTGCATCCACCCGGTACTGGCAGGCAGTGCAATTCTTAAGTTGTATCGTTCAGGTGTTGTAGATGTGATCTCCACCGATACTATTGAAAAAGCTGTCAGCAGGGTAAGTGTGGCGCAGCTCATTGCAAAAACTATCAACGAATTATAATCCATGAAATCTCGAACAACGATGAACCTCATGGCCCCGGCAGAGTCCATGGCCACTGCTGTTAATGTTATTGAGGCCGGTGCCGATGAGATATATCTTGGCCTGGAAACGCCGGGACTGGTGAACCTGAACCTCTCTGGCAGGGGCCGAAGCTGCAATGTTAAAGACCAGACCGAGCTGGCTGATATTGTGAATTTTGCCCATGACAGGGGTGTGCTTGTCGATTATACGGTCAATGCACCGTTCATGGCAGATTCCATGGAAAAGATGTATATCGACCACGTGATGCGTGGTGTGGAGGCAGGGGTGGATGCCCTTATTGTGGGCGAGTTCGGTGCCCTGGCATTATTGCATGAAATGGATATCGGGTTGCCCATACATGCAAGTGTGCTGCTGAATAATTTTAACCGGGGCCAGATAGAGATGCTGGCCGGCATGGGCGTGGCCAAGGTGGTGCTGCCTTTTAAGATTACCATGGACGAGATAAGGCAGTTATCGGGCCTTGGCGTGGAACTCGAAGTGTTCGGGCAGTTCGGGTGCTCCAATATCAATGGTACCTGCCATCTGATACACAATGCAGACGAGGCTATCAGCCTGGGATTGCCCTGCAGGGCGAATTACCGGGTGTCAGAAGACGGAAGGTTGCATGCCATACTGGATGCGGGCACCGATTGTTCGCTATGCAGCCTGGGACCGTTGATGGATGCAGGGGTATCTGCACTGAAAGTGGTTGGCAGGTGCATGAATCCCGAAATGATACGGACCATCATCAAGACCTATCGCAGCGGTATTGATATGGTCAGGGACGGTGCCACGCCGTCCAGGGTCAAGGACTGGGTGCTGGAAGAGATACCCTTCTGGATGATGATGTGCGACCAGGACAGGTGCAAGTACCTGAAAACTCCGATCAATGATTCATATGTGTAGACGAATGATACGAACTATAATACGAGGTTTGATCCGTGATCGAGATACGGTCCAGTGATAGTACAAAGTTCGACCGGCTGTTGGGCCTGTGTAAGGAACATGGGGCCAGCCTGGGCATTGGCAGCGAGTCGTGCGTGCACAGGTTACCGTCCGTTGAACAGGTGGAGGCTATCGCCAGGCAGATTGAAGGACTGACCGTGGTAACACCTATAACACCGCAAAAACACTATGACCGTATACTGGAATATATCAGGGGTCTGCCTTGTGGCGTCAGGCTTGTGGTCAATGACGTGGGTGTGCTGTATGCCCTGCACAGGGATGGCAGGCTTGACGGTTTTGAAACGGTCGCAGCCGGTCGGGGTATTGTGCATACATCCGAAGCATGCCCCTGGGTTGACCATCTGGTACGGGATGAGTCCGAAGAAGTAAAGGCGGCGTTCTTACAGACGAATCTTAATTATAGCAGGACACTTCATTTCATGAAGGAAATGGGCATATCGGCCATGGAGACCGACCTGGAATCCAGGACCGTCAGGGCGGCACTTAAGACCGGACTGCCCGTGGCCGGACATGCAGAATTTATTGCCGTGTCATATACACGTTCCTGTCATACTGCCCGGTTCTTTGGTGAACAGCCACCCGGTTGCATCCGGCGGTGCAACAGTCCCATGGAACTTGAACTGGTGGATATGTTCGACCTCTCAGGCAAACCTCCGGGATTCGCGCAGCCCAGCCCGGAAATGCTTGAGGTATATCCCGTATTGTATTTGCTGGGGAATACAGTTTATTTTAAAAGTGATTGCATGGACACTGCCGGTCTCGAGCGTGTGATATTGAACGCTGAGATGTACGATACCGGGACATTGAAAGGAATGATAGTGGCAAGATAATTCAAGATTTGCCAATTCTTTTTTCTGAACGAGAAATTTAGTGGTGATTTTATTTCATTTTGTAAACCATAATGGGCATTAACAAACTCCATTCTTATTGTTCTGAGAGTTATGAATGCAAAAATGAAACGCATAGCTGGCTTTACCATCATACTATTTCTTGTGCTCTATCTTGCGTACACAAGTTTTGCGAGTTCCATCTCTTTTTATTATGAAGTGAGTGAAGTCAAAGCACATGCCGAATCAATATACGGGACTAAAGTGAACGTAAACGGCACTGTGGTTCCCGGAAGTATTCAATGGGAACCTGAAAATGTCCGTCTCACATTTAAACTGACAGACAATGCCAGCACTATCGATGTGGTTTACAACGATGCCATACCAAACAACCTGGCTGATAATACACAGGTGACGGTCACGGGAATTTTTTATGAGAACAATACTCTGGTGGCCCATGCTATCTTGACAAAATGTCCTTCAAAATATGAAGCAGAGATCACCAACGAAACAAAGGGAAATTAATTCTGGATACGAGGAATCGAACCATGGACTCAGGACAATTCTCTATAACCATTGCATTGATGCTCACACTATTCACGGCTGTAGCATACGCAGCAGGAATTATCACGAAAAAAGAACAATATATCAAAAGCGGTACTATCGCCGTCTACCTGATAGCTGCTTTTACCACAGTTGCTTCATTCGCCCTGCTCATGACCTTTATCAACCGTGATTTCCAGAATCTGTACGTGGCTATGTATTCAAGCCGGGACCTCCCCCTGTTCTATACAATATCGGCCTTCTGGGCCGGAGGCAATGGTTCATTACTGCTGTGGATATGGTTGATATCGCTATTCATAGCCTTCCTGGTCTACCGGGAGCCAAGGGACGACCTGTTGAAATATAGTGTAGTGGTGCTCATGGCTATCCAGTCATTCTTCCTCTACATGCTGGTCTTCCTTTCAAATCCTTTCAACAGGCTGGACTTTCTGCCGCCTGACGGCCAGGGACTGAACCCTTTGCTACAGGACCCGGGCATGGTATTCCATCCACCTACTCTGTTCATAGGTTATGCCGGTTTCGTTATACCCTACGCCTTTGCCATGGCAGGCCTGTACCTGGGTAATAGTGACTGGGTATACAGGATACGTCGCTGGACGCTGTTCTCCTGGCTGTTCCTGAGTCTGGGCAATATACTGGGCAGTTACTGGGCTTACACAATGCTGAACTGGGGCGGGTACTGGGCATGGGACCCTGTTGAGAATGCCTCGTTCATGCCATGGCTCACTGCCACCGCCTTCTTCCACAGTTTCATGATACAGGAGCGCAAGGACGGTATGAAGGTCTGGAACATCATATTGATCATGCTCACCTTTGAACTGGTACTCCTGGGTACACTCCTGACCAGAAGCGGCATCATAGCATCAGTACACAGTTTCGGGCAATCTGAGGTCGGTCCTTATTTTATCGGTATGATGGCTGTGGTACTCGTGGGGTCTATCGGACTGCTCATCTGGAAATACGAATCCCTGGATAACAGGAAGATCTACGAATCCGTTGTGTCCAGGGAGGTCAGTTTTATCGCCAATAACTGGATATTCATCGGGGCTACCTTTGCCGTGATATGGGGTACCCTGTACCCTATTGTATCTGAAGCCTTCAGGGGTTACAAAGTAATGGTGGGGCCCCAGTTCTTTAACCAGGTAAATGTACCCTTTGGTCTGGCATTGATCATCCTGATGGGGATATGTCCCCTGATAGGGTGGCGAAAGGCTTCGATATTGAACCTGAAACGCAGTTATACCTACCCTGCTGCTCTTTCCGTTGCGCTTACCGTGGTTGCATTGCTATTGGGTGTTGACAATATCTATATATTGATACTGGTATTTGGATGCGTTTTTGCCACAGCCACCCACATACTCGACTCAGCACGTAACGTCAAACACCAACATAAAATGCATGAAGAAGGGATACTGTACAGTGCCTGGCATACCTTCTGGAACAACAGGCGCACCTATGGGGGATATGTGGCCCATATCGGAATGGTCCTGCTGGTCATTGGGATAGGTGCTTCGTCAGTCTATTCACAGACCGAGAGCATAACGGTGCACTCGGGAGGTTCATATTCTGTTGGTGATTACACCTTTGTGATGAAAGGATTCGATCAGGAGCAACGGGAAAACAAAGTTGAGAATATTGTCCTGCTTGATGCGTATAAGAACGGGAAGTACCTTGAAACAATCACTCCGTCCCAGTTTCATTATCCAAAACAGGACCAGGATGTGGTCAAGCCATGGGTCTGGAAACGGCCCCTGAGTGACGTTCATTTTACGGTACAGTCGATAAGCAGCGGCAGTGCCACATTGAAGGTCAAGATCCTGCCCCTGATGAATGTGCTGTGGTATGGGGCATATGTTGTCACACTGGGTACCATGATAGCCATTACTGCGAACGTAAAGGTCAGGCGGCGGAGGGGTGCATAATGAAGAAAATACTAGCAACAATACACGTGGTATTACTCATGATACCGGTTCTGATGATGCTGGCCATGCCAGCTGCGGCTGCTGATTCACCACAGGTGGTTGAGATCACTTCAAACCTGAAATGCCAGTGCGGATGTACCATGATAGTTACGGACTGCAACTGCCAGGAAGCTGCTGATATTCGCAATGAAGTCAGTTCAATGGTGCAACAAGGTATGAGCAGCAAGCAGATCATCAGGGAGCTGAAATTCCTGTACGGTAATGAGATACTGGCCACACCCGAGAAGACGGGTTTTGACCTGTCACTCTGGATATTGCCTGGTGTTGGCGTGATGACAGGCGGGTTATTGATCTATTTTGTATTGAGCAGGAATAAAATGTCTGAAGAGGAGATCTTTGAGATGGAATACCAGGAATATATGGATGAAAGCAGTTTGTGGGGGCAAGAAAATGAATAATGTTTTCATAAGGGCCATACTTTTGATCACGGTAATAGTGAGTTTCGTTGGCCAGGTACAGGCACAGGACAGTATGACCATAAGCGGGCATGTCTCCTTGAATGGAGGTATCGGTTCTGGTCTTGATGTGACACTGAACAGGGTTGCGGACGAGCAGGTCACAAGAATTACTTCTACCGTTACCGACTCATCAGGAACCTATCGTTTCGAGACCGTACCCGGCGATTACCTGGTAAATGTCTCGTTTAAAGACAGTACCCATCACAGCATGGTATCCCCCCAGAACCCTGTTGCAGATTTTGACTTTTCTGGTAATATCGAGGGCTGGGTAATCCATGCCGGAGGTAAGGATGTGTCAGGCATTCCCGTGAATTTGAGGAGCAGTTCCAATACCGTCTGCGCCAGCACAACGACCGATGGATCAGGACATTACACATTTGCCAACGTTGACCTGTCCGTACACCGGGTCCAGGCAGAGTATATGTATGTTGGCTATAGCAGTGAAAATGTCACGGTAAACAGGATTTCCACCATCGCAAATATCACCATTTACGATTCCACGATCCTGGATACCAACATCAGGACAGTGGCAGACCATATTGTCATCGGGCAGGATATGAACGGACCCTGGGTGCAGGAATACATACAGTTCGTGAATATGGGGAACACTTCCTATTACGGACCTGATGGTGTTGATGTAGGGATTGGAATCCCGCTTATGATAAAGGACCTGCAGACCGATATCATGGATTGTTGCCTGGTGCGTGAAGATAAACGGTTATGGGTAGACCCCATGGAACCCCTGCTGCCGGGTGGCACCACAGAGGCTACCATTTCTTATTACCTTGATACGGATGAAAAGGAATTTGTCTTTGAAAAGGATATTCTGTACCCTTCCTCGTATCTCATGGTGTTCGGGGACTCTGATTCCGGAATTGACCTTACGAGCCAGGCCACGGCTACCGATACTGAGAATATGGACGGCAGGAACTACGATGTGCTGAGATTCGCCCATCCGGGTCCAGGTGATACGATAGTCTTTACCGTTCGTGGTTATACGCTACCGGGCAGGAACAGTCCTGATACCACTGATTGGATCGTTTATCTGGGACTTGGGTTTTTCATCATTACCATGTTGGCCTATCCGGTGATATCCAAACGGGGGAGGGACAAAACAGGCAGACCGGTTCGCAGATCAGGGAATATGGACCGGGTACTTGAACCCTGTGAATCTGATGTTTCGCATATGTCCAGGAAGGAACTGGAGGATGAAAAGCTCAGGATATTCGAGAAGCTGCGCATCCTGGACAACAAACTGGAGAAGGGTGAGATATTAGAAGACGAATATGATGAATACAGATCAGAGTATAAATCCGCCGCCCTCGAGATTATCAATTTTTTAAAGGAAATGGGAACGGAAGAGGAAGAATCTCTATCTGTCGAAAGGACGCCAGGAATAGATCTATCGCATACGGTAAAGGAGATCCAATCCCGCATCCAGGATATCGATGATGTTGCCCTGTTGGAGAAGACCATTGAACAGGAAATAAATGGTAAGAACAGGAAAACACTCATGAATACCATGAATAAGAGAATCGATGAGCTCCAAAAAGAATAATATAAAGCATCATAGAATTTAGTATGAAAAAACCAGTGTTCTTTGGAATCATCGGCTGTCTGGCCCTCCTGTTCGTTTATTTCGCCATCCTGGCCATTGCAAACTCTCCTGCTCATGCTCTGGAGCAGTTCCGGGAAATGTGGTACTGGATACTGCTGCTGGCAGCGGGTTTCGGGGTACAGACCGGACTCTATACCCATATCAGGATCGTGCATAAGCGGGTCGGTGCCTCGTCAGTAGCAGCTTCGGGCGGCATGTCCACTGTTTCCATGGCGGCATGCTGCGCTCACCACCTGACCGACGTGCTGCCGCTGCTGGGGTTGTCGGCTGCGGCCCTGTTCCTGGTAAAATACCAGACTTTTTTCATCCTGGCAGGTGTGTTCTCGAATTTCATTGGAATTACGGTGATGCTCAGGTTCATCCAGGACAATAGACTGGCAGGGGATGACCGGATGTTACGCTCAGTAGTGGGGTATGACCTGAAAGAGGTCCAGAGGCTGGTGATTTTTTCAGGTATGGTCATCCTGGTTGCTGTATTCCTGCTGAGCGGGTGATAAACCACAAAGAGCAAAGTGCAACAAGAAGTTACAACACAAATTGCCTGACTGCCACTCTTCCTATCCGGAGTAATACTACTGCGGAATGCACAAGCGGTAACACTGGGATGTTAAGGTTTCAGGAAAATGTGGAGAGGTCACAAAGTCTAATTCTGACCAGATGGGGGGGTTAAATGGGACGCTGCCGGGTGAAAGGAGTGCTAAGAGGAATCTCGCCCCTGGTCCCGGTACGCATGACGATGGCCAGCAGTTCTGAGTCCGAGAGCGCGGCGGGGCCATTCTTCAGGAGGCGCTCGCGGGGGCGGTCCTGGGGTTGAAGGTCCTGGATACGGATGTGGTATTCAGACATGTGGGGTGCTGTAGAAATTGTTTGGTATTTAAGGTATGTGATTTTAGGCGGTGGAGGGTTGGGAATGTGGGAAATATAGGAACTGACAATAACAATAATATAAAAACTATTACCAGAGTTCAGCTTTTAAAATGTTGAAATTACTATTCGTTATGTGGTCGGTTATAAAAATATATGATATAGCAGAGCCATGATAATGCTAATTTTCCTGTGGATATCTGGTAAAAACTTTACTAATTAAATCAATTTAATATTGTATTATATATATTTAATCCATTATTTTTTTATTTTTTTAAAAAGATATATCTACTATTAACCATTTTGTAATGTATAAGGGATGGTGAGTATAATGAGCATGATTGCGAGTGGTAACTATGGACGGTATAAACTTAAATCGGAATATAATTTCATTGATAATTTTGTTTTGTATAGTTTTTCATTCAACAATAGTAGTAGCAGCTGAGGATCCTGACCCTCTACCAGGCCAAGTATTATTTGGAGCTATTGAATATGCATTTGGAGAAACAATGAAAATTATCTTCCAAGGTATATTAGATTCTAATGATGAAATATGGCTGTTTTATAATCCAACTGGTTACAAAGTAAAAATTTTTGATCCTGATGGGAATTTATATTTTGGGAATGAAGTAGTATATTATACACCCCAATCATCTGGAAACTGGCATGCACAATTCGTGGTTGATACTAATTATTTGCCATGGGAAGAAAACTGGGTTCCCATATTTGATTCATATACATACGTGAGACCTGCCCTTACAACTGATTTGCAACAAACAGGTTCAACATTAAATTCAATTAGTTTATCCTGGTCTTATCCCACAGACCCTGGAGTTGATAAATATGACGTTGAGGTCAAACAGTCTGGTCAGAATACCGGTACACAATATGCGATAAACGATTACCAGAAAGCAACAATAAATAATCTCAAATCTGGTACTTTATATGATATTCGGGTACGACCAGTCGATATTTCTGGAAATGTTGGTGACTGGACCGATTATGTAACAATGTCAACTGAAAATATCCTCCCGATTGCAGCTATTGATTATATCACTCCTTCAAATTCTTATGAAGGAAATAAGGTTTCATTTAAAGGAACGGGCAATGACCCGGACGGTACTATAGAATCTTATAAATGGTGGTCAGATAAAGACGAAGTACTCAGCTATTCAAATACATTCAGTACAACTTCCCTGTCTCCCGGAAGTCATACGATATTCTTTAAAGTTAAGGATAATACAAATGCATGGTCTGATGTAGTTTCAAGATCAATAACTGTGAATGAAATAACACCAAGTCCTTCAGTGAATATTTCTTCGAGCAAAGAATATCCAGATAAGGATGAAAGTTATAAGGTTAAAGTAATGATTGAAAACAGCGGTGGTAGTGCCAGTGGAAAATTGTACTTATATGAAAACAATGTACTTTTACAGGTTCAAGATATCAGTGTTCCAAAAGGAAGTCAAATAAGTAGAACTTTCACACGGTCTCAGTCATCTCCGGAAAAATATGAATATAAAGCCGAAGTTGTATTGAGCAATGGTGCAGGCTCAAGAAGTAGTGTAAAAACAGCTTATGTCTATGTATATTCAGGCACTGAAAGTATTAATCTTGATAAAGATGAATATTATTACAATCATGATACAAAATGTAGTAAAGTAGCTCTAGCTCGTGCTTTGAATATCCATCCAGACCTCCCATATAATGTCAAATGGTATAATGATGTGACCTTGAAATATGATTTAATATTAACGGGAGATGAAAGTAAAAGGTCAATCCCCGGTAAAGTAGGAGATAAAATAAAAGTGGAATTGACAAAACCGAATGGAAATGTAATTGATTCAGACAATGCAATAATTGTTGTTGAACCATTGAACCTGAAAATTGGTGTGATACTTG
>JAHYIS010000041.1 GCA_019429385.1 ANME-2 cluster archaeon
TGGCACTTCCAACTTCAGTGCAGGACTGGTCGGCAGGCACATACCCAATGCTTCAGCTCCGCAGCAGCACAGTACCGCTAATCTGACAACGACGTATGCCGAGTGCTGGAATTGTCACAACAACAGTGTCAATAGCAGTGCGACCATGTGGCAGAACAACAGGTCACTTGTGTCCCATTACGGTACGAACAGCAGCCTGGTGGCAACGAACTCCAACGATACGGTTGACGAGTGTTACAACTGCCACGATAATTCTATAAACCAGTCCAAGTATGGAAATGCCCCCCAGACCGTGATGGCCTCCCAGATACAGTGTTACGAATGTCACAATGGTGACTGGCAGTTAGAGAGGAGATTACCGTTCCTGCCAAGGACGTGGGTCTTCTATTCATCAGAACCGGGAGACCTGCACAACCAGAAGATGGGAACGTATTGGGCGTGTTCAACGTGCCATTAACAGGAAAGTACAGGCAAAAGCTCGATATGTGGTGAGCGATTCACCACATATTATCTTATTTTTATAAGCAGCAAATGTCACTCAGAATTACTCATTTTTCATTGCCAGAGCCGAAGCCATCATGATAGCCTTAGTATAATGTCCACCCACCCTGCTGGTGTCCACAAACACCTTCTCCATCAAAACAGGTGCCCCATACCCGTACCCCCCTGCCACCAGTACCAGTGTCCTGAAAATCAAGTTTCCCGAGATACCGTCCGGTGCCAGGATAAAATCTGCCTCTCCGACGGCATCTTCGATAAGGATACCGTAATGTTTGACATCATACCCCTCATCTCCTGCCACCGTGGTCACATACTCGGCATCATCCAGTGTCTTATCCACGTAAGGGTCACGTCCCCTGTCCTCAAACCGTCCCCCTGACAATATACCGACTTTCGGCTCGATACCAAACCTGCGGATATGTTCTACTCCCCTTCGTAATAACTCAAGCTTTTGCTCACGCGTGCTCCCTTCATCTATACCCACGGGAGCCAGGAACATAGGAATTCCACCAGGGGTTTCCAATAATGCGATCCTGTACAGGTTTTTCATGTCCAGTATCTCTTTAAGGTACGAAAGTGTGGACGTGGCTGATAACGTACCCCTGACAGCACCATCAATATCACCTGAAGCCAGCAGCTCGACTAAAGTCCTGGTCGGTTCGTCTGAATGGATGACCTCGAGATGGGTGCCAATAGTATTGATCTTCCTGCTATCGCCCACCAGGAGCACATCAGCAAACTCCCCTGCCATGACCGCACTCTGCAAGAGTTTTGGTGTTACGCGTCCAATCCCCAGTGCTATCCTTGCATGGTTCTCCACCGCTTTTTTGTGAATATTTGAAATTATCCCACTCATCGTTACACCGGAAGTTGTTATCTTTCATCAATATTGCACAATGCAGCTGACTCTTCTTTGGGCTTTTCTTCAAATCCTGCACCGGGCAGGAAATTTCCCCTGCCTTTCTTTGCATGTATATCATCTTCCCAGATAACTTCCCCTCGTGAAATGGTTATCTCAGGGAATATACCTTCCATTCCTTCATACGGTGTCCAGCCTGCCTTACTGTGCAGCCGGTCAACATCGATCTCGGTGACCCTGGCTGTGTCCACGATCACCAGGTCGGCATCGAATCCTTTCCATATTGCACCTTTTTTATGTTTATCCAGTCCGAATATCATTGCCGGATTGGTACACATGACTTCTACCATCCTTGACAATGGAATCAGGTTGCGACGGACTGCCACCAGCATCAACGGCAGCATCGTTTCCACACCAGGTACCCCTGCCGGAGCGCTCCATATATCGGTCATCTTTTCACTTTCAGCATGAGGAGCATGGTCAGAAGCCACAATATCAATAGTCCCGTCATTCAATCCATTCCACAGGTACTGGAGACTTCGCCTTTTTCTCAGAGGCGGATTCATCTTTGCAAGAGTGCCCAGCCTGTCATAATCCTTATTTGACAACAACAGGTGATGCGGTGCCGCTTCGGCCGTGATCGTACCTCCGGATTCCCCGTAATCGCCGTACTTTGCACTGCGGATGATGCCTACTGCTTCCCGGGTGCTGATATGGCACAGGTGTGCCCTTGCCCCGAAAGCAATAGCATCCTCAATGGTGTTTGCAACAGCTATCGCTTCTGACAGGTTGGGCCGGCTCTTTGAATATGATTCAGGTGCCAGGTCACCCTTTGTCATTTTTCCGTATGATTCCAGTATTTCCTGGTCCTCAGCGTGAATGCAGGCAAGTGCCCCCATATCTCTGGTCAACTGCATTGCAGCCGACATGTGGTCACGGTCCACGGTCATGGAACCGGTGCTTTCCCCCAGGAATATCTCGCCAAAGGCAGTAACACCTGCTTTCCAGAGTGTATCGAGGTTATCCAGGTTGTGGTCCACTCCTCCGTTAATGCCAAAATCAACAATGGATCTGGAGGCTGCAGCTTCCCGTTTTGCACGGAACGAATCTTCATCCAGCGTAGGAGGTATGGTATTGGGATGGTCTAATACCGTTGTCACACCACCGGCAGCCGCGGCACAGGACCCGCTGAACCAGTCCTCCTTCCAGATCATACCAGGTTCCCTGAAGTGTACATGCACATCGATAATACCGGGTAGCACAAGCATGTTATGTGCATCTATCACCCTGTCAACACCGTTCAGCGGGATGATACGTGCCACCCGGGCAATTTTCCCGTCTTTGATTGCCAGTTCTGCTTCGATGATACGTCCCTGGTGGAATATACGGGCATTGGTAATGATCAGGTCAGGCATGGTGATGGTATATGTATTGATATATTATTAATGCAGATGTAATCATGCAGAGACCATATATATAGTAATATATAGATTATTGTGCTAATATTTATGTTCGGCCGGAATCAATAGGGGGACGAAAATATATGTAGTGTTTGAACGACCGAACGTTCGATCCAACGGTTAAAATGAAAACGTATATTCAGATGAATGCGTACATGGTGTAACTATGGCAGGTAAAGAAGAGGATACTATCAATGATATCAAACAGGATATCATTCATGACCTGGTAGAATTAGGGGAACATGTCAAAGTGTCAATTGACCGGGCGGTCATATCCCTGAAGGAACAGGATACCAGTATGGCTGACAAGGTCATAGGGAGTAAAAAAGAGATCAATGACATGGGTAATGCTATAGAGGATAAATGTACCAGAGGCATGACCCTTAAAGTATCACCGTTACAGCTCAGGACATTCAAAGGTATCCTGAAGATGATCATTGACCTGGAAAGTATATTTAGCCTGGCTGTTGAGATCTCATTGATCACAAAGGTCACGTATCTTACTCCCCATATTAAACCGCTGGTTGACATCCCAAGAATGTCTGACCAGCTGCAGGAGATGATGGACGGGAGTTTTGTGGCTTTAAAGAACCAGGACGTTGAACTGGCCAAAAGCACCGCATTAAAGGACAATGATATAGACGCACTTTTTGACCAGATACGCAGGGAACTCATCACATACATGATGGAAGACCCCAAAAAGATCACCAATGCATCCCACCTGACCTTTGTGGCGCGATACCTGGAGCGGATGGGAGACCATGTAAACAATTTATGCGAGAGTGTCGTATACATTGTCACCGGCGAGAAGGTAGACCTGAATTAAGTCGGTGAGATAAATGGAGATATTTGACCCTTTAATGCTGGCAGTTCTTATTGCCGGACTCTATATGGCCTGGAACATAGGTGCCAATGACCTCGCAAATTCAATGGGGACTTCTGTTGGGAGTGGCGCATTATCCATAAAGCAGGTTATTGTCATTGCAGGAACACTTGAACTGGTAGGTGCACTTTTTTTCGGGGAAAGAGTAACCAGCCGGATAGCCAAAGGTATCGTACCTATTGACCAGATAATGGCAGTGGACCCAAATATCGTCATTATGGGTTCCCTGGCAGCGATTCTTGCAGCTGGATTCTGGATCACTTTTGCCACATTTTACCATATGCCGGTTTCGACCACACATTCTATTGTGGGAGCAGTGACCGGGTTTGGCATTGTAACTACGTATTATCTTGACAGTTTTACTTTAGACCAGATCGAATGGCTGGTACTGGCAAAGATCGTGATCTCATGGATAACCTCTCCATTGCTTGGAGCTGCTATTGCGTTCATTATTTTCACCCTGATACGTTTCTTGTTGCTGGGGAAAGTGTCAGACCCTTATGGGCTCGAAAAGAAATTTGTATACATGCAAATACTTTCGGCATGCTTCGTGGCCTTCGCCCACGGCTCAAATGATGTTGCCAACGCGGTCGGTCCTATTTCGGCAGCCCTGGCAGCAGCAGATATCATCCCGTATGGAACGATTTCGGTATGGGTCCTTGCCATCGGTGGTCTGGGTATCATCCTGGGATTGGCCACATGGGGATGGAAGGTGATAGAGACTATTGGGAAAGGTATTACCGAACTGACCCCTACCAGGGGCTTTTCAGCCGAATTTGCCACCGCTCTGGTGGTTTTCGGTCATTCATACAGTTCTTTGCCCATATCCACTACCCATACTCTGGTAGGTGCTGTCGTGGGGGTAGGCCTGGCTGGAGGTCTCGCTGCGGTTGATTTAAGTGTAATCAGGAAAATAATCGTATCGTGGGTAATCACAGTACCTGTGGCTGCCCTGACGTCAGGAATACTGTTTGCCGTATTGATGGAGGTATTATAATGCCGATTGAATATATCAGGTCCGTGCTCGGGATTTTCGGGGAATCACCTTTTAAACCTGTGCACACCCATGCTGAAAAAGGCGTGGAGGCTGTTCATAAACTGAAACTGGCAGTGGATGCATATACCAGAGGTGATTTTTTGGAAGTGCAGACACTGAACACTGAGATATCAGCCATCGAATATGAAGCAGATATTGTCAAACAGGCCATACGCAAGCTGATACCAAGTTCGATGATGCTGCCGGTGGATCCGAATGACCTGCTTGCATTCCTGAAACCCCAGGATTCGATAGCTGACAATGCCCACCATACGGCATACTGGTTAACTATGAGGGAAACCGAACTCCCGCTGGAAATTAATGTAGGGCTGCTGGAATTGATGGAAAGGGTAGTTAAAACGGTCGATTCCTACGAGAATATGGTTGATGATATTGCCAAATTGCTGGAAACATCGTTTAGCAAGAAGGAGATAAAAAAGATATTGAAGAAAGTACCGATAGTAGAAGAACTGGAACATGAGGCAGACATCACCAAGAAACAACTCCAGCACACTATTTTTAAGTATGAAGCTGAACTGGGTAGTACCGGGGTGTTCTACATGATCAACCTGGTACGTGATCTGGGTAATATTGCAGATAGTGCAGGCACGGCAGGAGACCGTCTCAGGACTATGATACTGAGGCGATAAGTTAAAAAAATAAGAATATGGAGACACGGGCAAGCATGGACTTTGAACCATCCTACATGACCCTGGTTGAGAGCGGGGAGATCGACAACCGTATTGATAAATTATACGCCAGGCTTGAGGAATGTGATATCTGCCCGAGGAAGTGCGGCGTGAACAGGTTGCAGGGTGAGGTGGGATACTGCAAGGCTGATGCCAATCTCGTGGTGTCTTCAGCTCAGCCGCATTTCTGGGAAGAGGCACCCCTGGTAGGTCTTGGGGGTTCGGGTGCCATATTCCTGAGCAACTGCAACCTGCGGTGCGTATACTGCCAGAACTATGATATCAGTCACGGTGGGGAAGGTACGTCCATTACGCCCGAGCAGCTTGCAGACAGTATGCTATTTCTCCAGCGTGTGGGGTGCCACAATATCAACCTGGTCACACCTACGCATTATACTCCCCAGCTTGTCAGGAGCATTGCGATTGCTGCCCGTAAAGGTTTGAGGCTTCCTGTGGTTTATAATTGCGGTGGTTACGAAAGTGTGGAGATTTTGCAGTTGCTGGATGGCATTATTGATATCTATATGCCTGATATGAAATACGGTGATGCAGAGAGTGCAAAACTGTACAGCGACGCTCCTGATTATGTTGAGGTCTCAATGGATGCGGTACGTGAGATGCACGCCCAGGTGGGGGACCTTGTGGTCGAGATGGATATTGCCTGGCACGGGTTGTTGATACGCCATCTTTTGCTGCCCAATGAACTGGCTGGCAGTCTGAAAGTGCTTGAGTTCATTGCCGGCGAGATATCAAAGGATAGTTATGTGAATATCATGTTCCAGTACCGGCCCGCGTATGAAGCTTTTAAGTTCAAGGAGATAAGCCGTCCTCCCTTTGTGGAAGAGTATAATGCTGTGCTGGATATGGCCAGGGGGCTGGGTTTGCACAGGGGTTTCCCTGACAGGTGATGGTGCGTGCCGGATTTTCCGGAATGTATCGGTCACGTTTTTTTCCGGGAACAGGGCCGGGAATGGATGAGGGGAAGATAATCTCAAATAGATAATTGAATATCTATCTCACTATGGAATGGTATATCGTAGGTATTCTGGCCGCTTTGCTCACCACGTTTGGATTTGTCCCCCAGATCCTTAAAATGAAACATTCACGGTCTTCGAAGGACGTCAGTATTGTCACGTTATACCAGTTCAGCGCAGGTGTAATTCTGTGGGCACTCTATGGACTCCATATTCAGGACCATATCATTATTGCCGCTAATTCCATAACGTTGATCACATTGGTTGTGGCGATTGGTTTTTACCATCATTATGATGGGTAATGGTTCAGCTCTCTGGCCGTACAGAGGAGGAGCACGTCCCTGGTATTTCAGCGAGGGATGTAACCCTTTTACAGGGGCACTTTTTTCCAAACTTTCAAATGACCAACTGTTTCACCACTCGCCATAATTGAACTTATTCCCGGAAACACGCAGGTTGGTTTTCAAACCGACAGGTCCCGGATAGTTCTTACCATGAGGAATATCCCGAATGCTCCTCCGCCGAACCACATCAGGACCATTATTACCAGTCCGACACCTGCTGCGGTGAAAAATACAGACGCAAACGTAAATATCAACGAGAGGATGACCAGTTTTGTTAATGTTACCGGACGGTTAAGTTGTATGGTCTCAGGCAATGGTGATTTCCCTGACTTTTTTATATGCAGATACAGGAGCAAGAACAGGGCTGCATATATCATCCATATGGTCAATTGCGGTAGCAGTCCCGGTAGTATTTCAAGCTGTATCACCAAACCCATGGTCACATATAATAGGAACAATAGGGAAAGGATCACTTTGAACTCCTTATGAGAGGGAAGTAGCTGGCGCAGGGAATACTCTTCCCCTTTCGTGACCTTCCTCCACACGATAATTAACACAATAAGAAATCCTAACGTCGAAGCTCCTGACAACAGGGAAAGACCAGGATCTGGAGAGTTCCCGCTTTGCAGCATACCTGCCATAAACGCAAAAAGGGGTACAAGAAGATAGGACCTTCTGGAATTGAGCAGCTTTTTAGCTTTATCGGGCAGGCCGTTCACGATCTCGTTCGAATTGGATAACAGGTTCTCCCCGGCAAAGAGGGGGATGATGAATGCCCAGAACGGGTGCCAGAAGAGCACAAGTACGATAGATTCCACAACAGCGACCCCGCCAAACAGGAACAGGGGGTCTTTCCAGCTTGGACTCCATAACACTTTGGTGATATATGCCTCGTACATGCCAAAGATGGTCCCTGCCAGGAAAAGTGTATAGAAACGGGGCTTGCCGATGGTAAAAACGACGTAGCCCAGCACCAGGATATGAAGGGTATAGAGGGGCATTATCGCTATGATTCCCCAGGGATTGAAATACGGGAACATATCAGAACCTGAGACCACTTCTGCAAAGAAGACCGAGAAGGACCCCAGTATGAGCCAGGAGAATATTTTGGTTTTTCGTGTTGGCTGGTGTACATTTTGTTCGCTTATTGCTTCGTTTTCATTATCTTCTATCATTGTTACCATCCCCGTTCGGATGCTTCTTTCTTCAATGTGATCATAGCCTGCTTGTCTTTGCCTTCATACGTCCTGAGTCCAAGGGTTCCGAGGTATTCGGAAAATCCCCGGGAAGAGAAGCCATAATATCCTGTATACCGGATAACCTCTGATGCAGGGATATCATGGAGCCAGATGAAATTGACGAAGGCTACCTGTTCACTATGGTCGTCCCATGCGCTGAACATCTCTGTGATGAACTGGCTTTGCTTTTGTTGTGAACTTCCCAGGTATGGACTGGACGGGTAGCCGGCTTCTGAAATATAGATGGTCCTGTTGCTGTACACCGATGTTATTGCATCGAGGTCCCTGTGCACCACTGCGGGGTCCTGTACGCTAAAATTACGATTCAGGGGGTAGTACGTGACCGAAACGACATCACTGTGCTCGTTCATTGCCCGGGCTTCACTTTTCAGTATCCCTTCGAACATGATCTTGGTCGCTATGTTGACACCCGGTCTTGTACTTCTCACATGGGCACCTGTCTCTTCATAGAACCGGTTGTACTGCCTCCATTTTTCCGGGTCGTTCCCCAGATAGCCGTCTATCTCATTGCCGATATTTACGGATACGAGATCAATATCGGGGTGCGGGAGAAGACATAGTCCATGAGTTTGTTGTACCGTTCGATGACCTCGGGGTCATCAAGGTCCCTGTCCTTCAGGTCGGGTGGGGGGCGCAGGTTGTTGGTATCGATGGGGTTGATGCTCAGTGATATCTGCATGTTGTTGGCTGGGTAGAATTGGTTGGCGATATCCAGGTATTTATTCCCATAGTTCCCGGGAGAAGATTCTATGTCATCCCATGCTAACGACATTCCCACGACCTGGACACCCATTCCCTGTTCAATTTTAAAGGATTCTCCAAAGCCAAGAGCTCCTTCTGTTCATGCCAGTCCTAACAGGCGGTCGCCTTTTGCAAGACCAGGGGTGGTTCCTTCGGGGGGTTGTTCATCCAGGGTTTGGGGGGGTGTCTGAAGTGCAGCCGGCGGAGAGGAGGAGGAGGGATATTGCTAGGAGTGTGTAGAAGTAGGTACAGCCGTTTTTCATGTGTTTAGGGTCTGGCCTTGTTTTGTATATAGGCATTGTGCAGAGGGGGAAGTAGGGGGAGATGATGGGGGGTTCTTTCTTGTTTTAATTATGCGGTCTAAAGTAGGACACTGCCGAATAGTTACGACGTTTTTGAAATTAATAAGAGTATCCTATGCTTTTTTTTTTCTCATCCATCATATCGGTAATCTGGGATTATTAAGGCACAGATTCACCATTACATCGATTTGTGCCATTCCCATGCACATAACCTGATCTGCTCCACCCCAGTAAATTTTTACCGACCCGTCATCCTCTGCGATGGCTCCACAGGTAAAGACCACATTGGAAACATATCCTGCTACTTCCCATGGGTCCTCAGGCTGTAAGATCCAGTCATCTGCAACTCCTAAGATCTTTGAAGGATTATTCAGGTCATGGAGAGCCACGCCGAGGCGATAGATCCCACCGCTCATTGTAGAGAACACACCATGATAGATATGAAGCCATCCGTATTTGGTCTTAATAGGTGTTGCGCCCGGACCGATCTTCATCTCATCCCAATGATATTGCAGCGGACTCATCACTATTTTTGAGTGTCCCCAATGAATGAGGTCAGGGGAATAGGAGATCCAGATAGACCATGGAGCAATATGTGAATGAGGTCTGTCAAGCCGCACATATTGTCCATTAAATTTCTGGGGAAAAATCACCACATTACGCATATCGGTCTGAGATATTAGGGCCACTCGCTCCAGTTGCCGAAAATCATAGGTCTTGGCCAGGACAATTCGTACACCATATCTGGAATAGGCGCTATATGTAATCAGATATTCACCATCAATTGCACATATCCTGGGATCTTCCACACCATATTCTTCGTATTGAGCAAAGACTCCTTCCTTTGCGGGAGTTACAAACGGTTTGTCATGAACTGTAAACCGGAATCCATCAAGTGATTCCGCGATTCCTATAATGGAACGACCATTCCGCCTGTGGGATCTGAAAAGCATGATGTATCGATCATTATGCTTGACCATTCCTGCATTATGAACCGTTTCCACAGGGTAGGGAACATGTTCCTTTGTGAGAATTGGGTTTCCTTCATAGCGTTTAATATATTGGTTGTGTGATGGATTATCTGGCAGATTCATATTGTCAACTCCTTAACACCCAGGGGATGGGCGAAATAAGGCCCACCCATATGATGCAGGGTTTGAATGTTATTATTCAACTGAAGATGACTGTTGAAAGCATCTTCGTCTGCGCAAGCCGCCACCACTTCTCCAAGAAATATGGTGTGGTTCCCGGCATTCCAGGCATTTACCAGGCGGCATTCTATATGGCCCACACATTCTCTGATAAGGGGGCATGGAATTTTTTTGGCCGCCATCCTTGTCAACCCTGATCTTTTGAATTTATCTATTTCCCGGCCCGATTGACTTCCACACAGCAGAACTGTCTTGTATAACTGGATGGTGGGAAGGTTAACGCCAAAAGCTTTGCCCTGCGTGATCAATTCGTGGGAAAAACGTTCTGGAGCTACTGAAATAGCCAATCTCACAGGGTTGCCACTTGCTGGCATCTGCCAGGCCAAAGTCATTATATTATCCCGTTCCTCTGTCCCTGATGTGATCAGTACGGTCGGGCCGTGATTTATCAAATAATTGGCCTTTGTGATTGGAATTGAGCGCTTTTTCATACCTCTGGCCCCCTCAGTTTTTTATTATTCACGTCCAAAATCGTCTTCTATACGTTCGATATCGTCTTCACCGAAATACTCTCCTGTTTGGACTTCTATAAAGACCAGGTTATCCTGATCGAGGTTAGTTATCCGGTGCGAGGCACCTTTTGGGATCTCAATTGAATCTCCAGATTGAAGCTGGAACTCTCTATCATTCAGGCGTACCAGCCCGATTCCTTTGATTACGTACCAGTGTTCATCCCTTTGCCTGTGACGCTGGAGGGATAATCGTTTACCGGAATAGACATTAATACGTTTAACTTTACTATCGGACGATTCAGAAATAGTCTCATAGTATCCCCACGGCCGATGGTCTTCCCTTTTGCATTTCGATAAGATGATCTCGTAGGTCCTGATATAATCGTCCACCATTCTCTCAACAGAGAAACGTTCCTTGGCAATTTCCCTGCATCTCCTGCGCGAAATGCCAGGAATTTTATTCAATGCAATTACTGCTCCTTCGATATCATTAACCAGAAATCCATTCTCTCCTTCCTGAATCAGCTCGGGCATTGAACCCTTTTTATTTGCAATGATTGGTGTGCCACATGCCATTGATTCAACCACAGTAAGCCCGAAAGGCTCCTCAAAATGTATGGGGTGGAGCAAGGCGATAGCATTTGATAATAACGAAATTTTTACATCATTGTTCACATGGCCTTCATATGTTATCTGATCATTATCAATAAAGGGTTTTACCTCTGTCTCATAATAATGTTGGTCCTGAATGTACCCGGCAATACGAAGTCTCATACCTGCCGCTCTGGCGATTTCAATGGCTTCCCGAGCTCCCTTATCAGGATGGATACGTCCCAGAAATAAAATATAATCACCAGTTTTTTCATTGAAAGAAAATAAGTCAATATCAATACCGTGATGCACTGTGGCCATATAATCAAGGTGGGGAGATCGATCTGCATCGCTGATGGAAACATAAAAAACTGTCCCGTTATATTTCTGGTAAACAGGGAGGATCTTTGTTGATGAAAATCCGTGTATGGTTGTTACCACAGGGGTCTGAACCAGTCCGCTGTAGCTGAGTGGCAGGAAATCATAATGATTGTGGATAATATCGAATTCATCGGCATGCTCAAATAATTCTGAGATGTGAAGGCATTCCCAGACCTTAGGATCTAATTCCTTATCCTCCTCATACGGCCTTGGACTAACGGTATGAAGTTTCCCGGCTGTTTTAGAGTCTGCCGTTGCAAACAGAGTTACATCAAAACCCCGCTTCACCAGTCCCTCCGTAAGCAGGGATACGATAAGCTCCCATGGGCCATATTGCTTTGGCGGTGTACTCCAGGCAATGGGAGAGAGCATGGCTATTTTCATCTGAAACCCCACAAATCCTTTATCCCTTACATTCCGGGCACTGGAGTATGTAATCGATTACTTCTGACAATTTCGCGGTTGCCAGTGAGACACAGGTGTCTGCACATCCATAGTAAAGGCGGAGTTCGTCCTTTTCTACCACCCATCCACACGGAAAAACCACGTTATTTATATCACCTTCCAGTTCATACCATTCTCTGGGTCCGAAAATCCATTCATTGGACCTGCGCAGTACTTTTGTCGGGTCTTTGCGATCCAATAATGCAAGCCCAAGATGATATAAGTTCCCTGATGAGGTTTCTCGAACCCCATGATACAATATCAACCAGCCATCTTGAGTAAGCAAGGGCGGAGGGGAAAGACCAACTTTATTGGCATCCCACCAGCCACCTTTACGAGCATGAAGTAATATCTGATGATCACTCCAGTGTATCATGTCAGAAGAAAACGAAATCCAAATATGTGCACCCTGCTCAATTCCTTCTATTATTCTATGAGATGCTTCATCAGATTTGGCGGTCTTAATCTTTTTAATTTTATCAATACTTGCGCTTTCCATAGCCTCTAATATAAGCTCCCCGATAATTTCATCGCGAGCATATTTCGAAATGCCACGATGGAGCATAGCCCATTTACCATTGAATTTCATGGGAAATAGGGATGCATCTTTATCATTTGGAGGCATCCCTGGCCCCAATCTTTTAAATGAACGAAAGTCTTTTGTAGTGGCTATATTGACCTGAGGACCATTTTGGGAATACGCAGTATATACCACAAACCATTGTTGTTGTGCTTCAATATAGATGACCCGAGGATCTTCAATACCCCAGATCTCTTCCGGATAATTATCCGGATCTGGTTCAAAGGTAGGTTTTTTATCAATGTCCCAATTATCCATCCCATTATGGCTCCGGGCTACGGTCAAATGAGATATCCCGCTATGGTCCTCCACTCGAACCAGCAATATTGTGTAATCTCCGATTTTTGCTGCCCCGGGATTGAAAACAGAATGGGCAGGATAAGGCCAGTCCCTGGCTGACAAGATCGGATTCTTTTCATAACGCTGAAATAATTCTATATGTTCAGACATTTACGGCCACCTGCCTGACCAAGATTTCCTTCACAAGCCAGAGGGATATCATTTGCTGAAGCCTTTCTTTATTTATAGCAAAAACACTCCTTCTCATATCAGCGTATTGCAGTAATATAAAGTTTGTTTAAATGCTTAAGAGGTATCATGTCAATGTTCATTGAACCCATCATTATTGCTCCCCTGCGTATCACTGTTTTAAATATTCAAGGATGTCTGGTAATTTTGCTGTTGCAAGCGCTATAGATGTATCTGCACAGCCGTAATACATACGTATCTCACCATTCTCCTCAATCCATCCACAAGGGAAAACAACATCACTCACATCGCCTTCTCGTTCATACCACTCTTTGGGACCAAAAATCCAGTTGTCGGAACGATGCAATACCTTTGATGGATCTTCAAGATCCAACAGTGCCAGACCCAGACGATAAATTCCTCCTGAAATAGTTCTCCGAACCCCATGATACAATATCAGCCACCCTTCAGATGTGCGCAGGGGAGGTGGAGAGAGACCTATCTTATCAGCATCCCACCACCCGCCTTTGCGGGAATGAATCAAGATCTTATGATCACCCCAGTGTTTAAAGTCATAAGAATATGATATCCAGGTGTGTGCACCAACCCCGCCAAATGTAGAGACCGGTCGATGAATCATAGCCCATCGTCCATTGAATTTCACTGGAAACAATGCCGCATCCTTATCTTCCGGCGGCATTACAGCCCCTATCCGTTCAAACGTATGAAAGTCCCTGGTAGTGGCTATTGAGACTAAGGGACCACCCTCAGAATATGCAGTATAGACCACAGCCCACTGATTTATTTCTTCAATATAGGTGATACGCGGATCTTCGATACCCCAGATCTCTTCCGGATAGTTGGCAGGGTCAGGCATTAATGTAGGACTTGTATCGATCTCCCAGCCATCTACCCCATTGCGGCTTCTAGCAACAGTTAAATGAGAAAAACCACGATGGTCCTCTACTCGCACCAGCAGTAAAGTATGATCTTCGAATTTTATTGCTCCGGGATTGAAAACGGAATTGCAGGAATAGGGCCAATCAGCAGCAGTAAGGATGGGATTTTTTTTAGAGCGATGAAATACTTCATTCTTATTCAGCATTTCAAATACATATCTCCTTATATACTCAAAACTCGGGGGGAAGATTTACCTTTTCTCCGGTGGCTTTTACCTTATTCGCAAGCTCATATGCCTCATTGTACTGCCTGGCTATTACGTGCCAGGAAACTACATTGTTCAGATAGCGATCCAGGTTGCTGCTCATATTATGTCGAAGATCCTCATCACAGGCCAGGCGGATAACATTTTTCTTGAGCATTTCCCGGTTTGTGAACAAAAGTCCCCCTTCACTTATCAGCGTCTGGGATGTCAATCCCTCCAAGGGAGCTGTAGTAATATAAGGTTTGTTCAATGATATGACCCTGGCCAGTGTACCGGATTGTGTCTCATCGATGGATGGCAGTACAATAAAATCGCAAATGGCCATTATTTTATAATATAGTTCTCCTCTGGGAATGAATTCATAATAATGGGCAAGTCCCTTTTTTTCAAGTATTTCAATCTGTTGCTTATATCTCTCATAATCGTGTTTATGGTTTTCATCCCTCATGGTCCCGGCGGCAAGCAGGTCCCATTCCTGGCCTGTGCGGTCATATATCTCCTGAGCTATCTCTTCCCACATGTTGGTCAAAATGTCCCAACGTTTATTTGATTGTATCCAGCCTACCAAACCCACAATATGTTTACCTATGGACGGGTATTTGTTGAGACCGATCTCTTCATGTAACTCTGGTATCTTCATATTCATCCATTGCTTATCCGGCCTGGCGCCATGGGGAACTACCATTATGTTGGTGGGAGTTTTCCAGCCGTATCCTGAAAAAGTCCAGTCCAATCTCCATTTTTGATAGTTGCATTTAAACAGTACGACATCTGAGCGTTCGCACATCCTGTAAATAAAATTGGCTTCAAAATCCCGCAGCCTACCATGGACCGTATGGGGTTCAACCACGGTAGGATATTTGCCAATAGCGCCCAGCAGATCTAAAAACCCTTGGTTTTCGTCTCCTTTTCCTCTGGAATCACAATATTCATATAACCCGTATTCATGTTCCAGATGCACTACATAGGGGTCAAGTTCCTTCACTTTTTTATAAACAGGCTTCCACCAGTCATGTTTTGACATGTCAATAATGGGAAATACCCCTTCTCCCTCACCATCAGTGTGGCTGATGACTAGGACATCCCTGTCAGGATTTGCTTCCTGGATGAATTCCCTGGCCTCTTCACAGAATGTTGCGATACCACACAATCTGGGAGGATAACTGGATATCATGACAATAGGATTTTTTTTACTCATTTCAAAACCTTCGAACGTAAATAAATATGAGGAGATACATATGCCTATATATATTTTATTACCTAGAATTGAATCAATTCGTGATTCTAACTACTTAAAAGTATCCACCTTTTCTTTTCTTTCCTAACATTTGGAATGTTTTTTGAAAATTTTCGGTAGTTATGCCGAAAGTGTCGGGAAAGTCGATATTTCGAGGTATTTCAACCAGACCTAACATTTCAATATGGCAATGCATAGTGATTTACTGTGTCAATTTTCATACAATATTTCGATTTTTGTACTTTTCCGACAGTCTCATGCCATACTCATATTTTAATATCTGTTCAAAGAAAGCAAAGCCATGAGGAAACATACTAAAGATTCTGCACCCTGATTATCATTAATTCCGTGGGAGTCAAAACCGTCTGCCACAGCACCTGTATGAAAATCATATAAAGGGAGTCCTAAAAGATTTCGGCCCAGGAACCATTCAAATGCATAGTAAGCATTATGCAAGTATCGTTTATCACCAGTTATCTCATATGCGGTGACATAAGCCATGGTAAGATAGCCTGCTTCGATGGGTTGCTGACCAAACACTGCCTTCTCCTTGTTACTGGTATGCCATCCTTCATTCCCCACCATGTCAAAAAATGTGCCCTCCCGCTGGATATCAGTGAGAAATTCCAGAGTGGTGAGTCCAACTTTTTTATATATCGGATCATGGATGGCTTGAAATGCACATAACAAGGCTTCACATATTATTGCATTTCCATACGCCACTATTGGTTCAAACCAATTCCAGTCTTCAGTCTGATTTTCATTATATAATGCTATCAACTCATCAGATAACTTGATTAATATGCTTTTAATTTGGTCAGTATCATTATATTGCCTCTCTTCATATCGTTTCAGGGCCACACACAATCCGCAAATGGTATAGGCTTTTGCCCTGGGGGCATTGAGGTTTTCTAACATGGGTTCAGATTTTTCAATCATGCTATGAGCCAGGGCTCGCATTCCCTCTGTAGGCGCCCAACGAACTACATGGCCCAGTCCAAATATTGCACGACCTAATGTATCTTCACTTCCCTGTTCATCCATAAAGCTCCGATCATAATTCATAAAATTATGAAAATGACCATTCTCGGTCTGGGCATAATGTAAAAAACTGAGGTAAGTGGTCATTAACGGAAGGATATCTTGATTTGGTATTTGGTCATTGGTCAATACAGCCAGCCCTCGACCCACATCATCTGTAGAATAACCATGATTGCGATCTGGAATCCCGAATTTTGTATGTTGAAAAATCCCTACATCATCAGAAAGTAAATATAAGTGGTTTAGTTTGATTTCAGGTAAAGTGGCATGGAAAAAGGTAGGACTTTCAAGTCCCGTTTCAGCCACATCCATTTCCCACAGCTCAAATACATCGTTAAAAAGTTTAACATAATGTCGTCCGACTTCTTTCCAGATCATCTGTCTGCCAAATTTATATGCCTTTTTACGCATCAGTTGACATGTAGCAGGATCGTTCATAAAAGAGAGTAATGCCTGACTTAAGGCCTCTACATCCCCAAAATCAACCAATAAACCTCGCCCATCCGACAATACTTCCTGGGCATGCCAATATGGGGTTGAAATAATCGCCTTGCCCATACCAAGGGCATACGTTAAGGCCCCACTGACAATCTGTTCTCTATTAAGATAGGGGGAAACATAAATATCACTGGATATAATATAGTCACAAAGTTCATCAAGGGTCACATATCTATTGTGAAAAATGACGTTATTTACTAATCCCATATCCTGTACTTTGCGTTCAAGGGAAAGCCGGTATTTCTCCCCCTGCGATTTTTTCACTTCAGGATGGGTTGCACCTAATATGATATAGGTAATATTCGGATATTTTTCTACAACTGGTACAAGGGCATCAAGTAGAACTTCAATACCTTTACCCGGATTTAATAAACCAAAAGTTAAGATGACTATTCTCCCATCCAGGTTGCGTATTTTCTTATATCGATTATCATAAATAAAAGAAACATCCGGAACACCATGATAGATCAACTCTATCTTTTCCTCAGGAACTCCATAGACATCTTTCAAAATTTTTCTGCTCATCTCAGTCATTACTACCAGCTTATGGGAATAACGAATCAGTTCTTCCATAGATCTTCGATAATCAGGGTTTGGTTCCCTTATGATCGTATGCAGGGTAGTGATGATGGGTTTTTTTACGCGACTCAAAAGAGAAAAGAGATAATCTCCAGCTAGTCCACCATAAAGTCCGAATTCATGCTGCAGACTGACAATGTCAGTATTGGAAAGGTTTATGAAATCAGCAGCACGTTGATAATCAGGAAGGTGGTTTCGCTGTATCTCAAAGGCTACCTCTTCTGGATAATTATAACCCTCAGGGATATTGTTCATTGCAATAACACGATGACCATCAGATTTGGACTCCGTGACAATGGTATTATATAAATCATTCGTAAATGTAGCGATTCCACATTTTCTTGGGACGTAACTTCCAATAAATGTGGTATTCAATGATTTATTCATTCTTTTTATCACTCCATTTATAGTATTGTCGTCAGGTAAGATTACATTTTTCTAAGAAGTAACTTTAGATAAATCCTCGTCCTTTGAGGTAAAGTAAATCATGTATGCGCCTTTATATTGCGCCTGTATACCTTATCTTTTTTGGTATTTGTTTAGCCCATACACCCTACTTTCCGCACATCTCATTTGGCTTTTAATCGTATTTATTCCTGTTTACTTAGAATCAAGAATATTCGGTATAAACACTCAGAGGTATCTTTAATAAATCCAAAACAAATACCTGGACTTCATTCAGTTTTGGGTTGAACGTTTTGACCCGTACTCCATTATCAGTAAGATGGTGA
>JAHYIS010000042.1 GCA_019429385.1 ANME-2 cluster archaeon
AGCACCTGCCAGGGCAGGATTGTTGGTGCAGCAATACCCCTGCCGGGCTGTCAGGGGGACCGGAGGCGGGATACATCGCTCGGCAGAATTGCACAAAAAGGCAATAGAAGACTCAATTGAAGATAATTCAAGTCCATAAAACTCTATGGCCTCAATACCCTCTGTGGTTTATCCTAAAGCTGAGCCAAACAAATACAAGAATATCCCCCTACGGTCGGATTAACATGAGTACACAATGTTATACTTTATGCACAACCAGAAAATGAATCACATAATATTGCTTATTCTGTAACTATTAAATAGTATAAAACAATAAAAGAGCCCATGGATTCGTCAACCCTAATAATGCTGGCAATATTCATTCCTTTTATTTTTGCTTTTTTGGTTCCTGTTGCATCAAAACTCCTGAAACAACGCATCGGCTGGTTTGCAGTGGCCACTGCAATCCTTACCCTGTCACTGATTCTCAAAATAATGCCGATAATTATCCATGGCGATACAATTTTCGGGGAGATTACCTGGCTGCCCACTGCCGGACTCACGTTCAATGTATATGCTGATGGTCTAAGTACCCTCATAGGACTCCTGGCATCAGGTATTGGTGTCATAATAATGACCTACTCCATTGGCTACATGTCAACCAAAGAGGACCTCCCCAGATATTACCAGTATCTGCTTCTCTTCATGGGTTCAATGATAGGAATGGTATTCTCGGCCAATACCATACAGTTGTTCATCTTCTGGGAACTCACCAGTTTCACGTCCTTTTTGCTGATAGGATACTGGAACGACAAAACCGAATCCATCTACGGGGCAACAAAAGCACTGGTCCTTACGGCCATTGGCGGACTGGTGATGCTGGCCGGGTTCCTGCTCCTCCAGGTGATGACCGGAACGTTTGACATTCCCACCATACTCCATGATGAATCCTTGATAAAGGCCATACACGGCCATGAACTGTTCTTTATAACCCTCCTCCTGATATTCATAGGCGCCGCTGCAAAATCAGCGCAGGGTCCATTCTATATCTGGCTTCCCAATGCCATGGAAGCCCCCACCCCGGTCAGTGCCTTTTTACATTCCGCAACAATGGTCAAGGCAGGAATATATCTCGTTGCCAGGATGCACCCTCTTTTTGCCGGAACCGATGCCTGGTTCATTCTTGTAAGCGGTACCGGCATGGTCACCATGGTCGCTGCCGGGTTTTTAGCATTCAGGCAGACCGACATCAAAGCCATTCTTGCATATTCCACCATCAGCCAGCTTGCCTATATTATGACAATGTACGGTTACACCACGTACCATGAACCTGGTATCGGTGTGGCTGCGGCTACGTTCCACCTGGTTAACCATGCAACTTTCAAGGCCTGTTTATTCCTTGTTGCCGGTATCGTGGCACATGAAGCTGCCACCAGGGATATCAGGAAACTGGGTGGACTGAGAAAAGAGATGCCGATTACATTCATCATTGCATCCATCGGAGCTCTGGCTATGGCCGGGTTGCCGCCGTTCAATGGATTCCTCAGCAAGGAGATGTTCTATGAATCTTCCCTTGAAATGGGTGCAGCCCTGGGTTCACCTTTTACGATACTGCTCCCTGCCATTGCAATAATGGGAGGCGTGCTTACATTCGCATACTCAATTAAATTAATAGACGGTATTTTCCTCGGCAGGCGGCAGTCAAAAGGTCTGCCGGAACACATCCATGACCCTCCGGCGGTCATGCTCATTCCCGCAGCGTTCCTTGCAGTACTGGTCATCCTGTTCGGGCTTGTCCCGTCCATACCGGTAAATATCATTGTTGAACCCACCACAGCAGGGATTTTACTTGAGCCTGCTGAACTCCACGTTAAGATGTGGCACGGTTTTACAGCACCTTTGATGATGACGATCATAACTTTCATCTTCGGGCTCGGAATATACTCAAGATATGATGCGATTGCTGCCTGGCAGGACCGGTTCAACCTGAAGCACCCGAAAATCAGCGTCAATTATTATTACGACCTGATGGTCAATAATGCCAGAACCAGTGCCCATACACTATCAGCTATCAGCCAGCCCGGGACCATCAAGACCTACATGAGCGCACTTATCGTCACTATGGTAGTGCTGGTAGGGATACCAATTATCCTGCTGGGTGCCGATATAATCCCGCAGTCATTGAATTTTGATATTGCCATCTATGAAGTGCTCATAATGCTGTTCATGGTAATTGCGGGGATCGCAGCCGCCTTACTGCCGGCTTACCTGCCTGCCATCATAGCATTATCCACACTGGGCTACCTTGTAAGCTTGCTGTTCATATACTTGAAAGCTCCAGACCTGGCATTGACACAGGTACTCGTTGAGACATTATCCACCATCATCTTCCTGCTCGTAATTGTGAAAATACCGCAAAAGTTCAAAGAGCGCATACCTGCGACAACCCTGTTCAGGGACCTCATAATTGCGGGAGCAGTTGCCAGTACGGTATTTATTATACTCATTAATGCAACACAGGGGATCATACCACCATTTGAATCCCTGTCACATTATTTCATTGAGAACAGTATGACACTTGCAGGCGGAAAGAATGTTGTCAATGTCATCATTGTTGATTTCAGGGGTTATGATACCCTTGGTGAAATATCGGTATTGTGCCTTGCTGCATTTGGCGTTTACAACCTTATCCACAGCAGAGGTGATAAAACATGACCACACTGATAACAAAGACTATCACGAAAATCTGCCTGCCACTGGTAATCCTATTCTCCATTTCCTTGCTGCTGGCAGGGCATAATAACCCGGGTGGTGGATTTATTGGCGGTGTAATGTTCGCTTCCGTAATAGCGCTATTATATGTGGTTTTAGGGCTTAATTATACCACATCGGTCTTCGATCCTGATTGGAGCAAGTGGTTTGCATTTGGTCTTCTGCTGGCAAGTATTACTGCATTTGCAGCAATACCAGTGGGACATAATTTCTTCAGAAGTGCATTTGAATTCATACATTTTCCTTTTATCGGTGAGATCGAACTGGTATCGGCAGCCCTTTTCGATGTCGGTGTATATTTTGTTGTAATAGGAACACTGCTGTTTATTTTCAAAAACGTGGGTGAAGATACATGAACAACACATTCCTTTCACTGACCATAGCCATCCTGTTCGGTATTGGCACGTTCCTTATTCTGCGTCGGGACATTGTCAGAGTTATCATAGGGCTGGGTATCCTTTCCCATGCAGTGAACGTATTGATAGTATCTGTTGGGATATTTGACGGTACGCGGGTTCCGATACTTTCCGGTTCACATAACGCAACCGAAACAGCGAGTTCGGTTTTCAATGATAATCTGGCCGAAGGTATTTTGAGCCCTGTTATACAGGCAGGTACCCATATAGATTATGTGGACCCGCTGGTACAGGCTCTTGTACTTACTGCCATTGTTATCAGTCTTGCAACAACTGCTTTCATCCTCATACTTGCATACCGTATACATGAAGAGTATGGGACAACTGATATTCGGGAACTCAGGAGGTTATGGGGATGATTTCCCTCTCAGACCATCTCCCCATCTTACTTATCGCCATCCCAATCCTGACATCGGTGATAATGGTATTCCTGAAAGGGAGTCCTGTACTTCAAAAGAACCTGAATGTCTTCATATATCTCTGCCTGGTGATATTTTCCATTATGCTTCTCCAGAAGGTCTGGACCGGTGGTATCATGGTATACGAAGTAGGAGAATGGGGCAAGTATGGAATTATACTTGTTGCCGACCTGCTTAGTTCCGGCATGGTACTCCTGACCCTCATCATCTCGTTCCTATCATTGATATATTCACTGGACTACATTGAAAAAAGGTCATTGAATTCCACCTATCACTCGCTGTTCAACCTGCTGGTGGCAGGCCTTAACGGTTCGTTTTTGACCGGGGACATTTTCAACCTGTTCGTTTTTTTTGAAGTACTTCTCCTGTCTTCCTGTGGTCTTGTGGTCGCAAATGAAAGAGGCGGAGTTACAAAAAGTTCTGATAAAATGGAAGCTACTTTCAAATACCTGGTACTCAGCATGCTGGGTTCCATAGTTATGCTCATCGCCGTTGCATCACTGTATGCGACTATGGGAACGCTGAACATGGCCGATATTGCTGTGAAGGTCAGTGCAGCAAGTGCAGCAGGACCTCTGCCCTGGCATATATTTGCAATTGCCCTCCTGTTCATTGTTGTGTTCGGGAACAAGGCTGCCTTATTCCCGTTTCATTACTGGCTGCCTGATGTTCACCCGACTGCACCCTCTCCCATCAGTGCAATGCTGAGCGGGGTCCTAATCAAGATCGGCGTGTACGGAATGTTGCGGGTATTTTTCCTGATATTCAGTGTTGCTTTGCCCATGTTCCAGCCATTGATAATGTTCATGGCCTTAGCAACTATTGTAATTGGAGCAGTATCAGCAGTCGGACAGACCGATGTCAAGCGTATGCTGGCATATTCAAGTGTAGGCCAGATAGGGTATGTATTCTTAGGTATCGGCATGGGTTCTACGCTGACCATTGCAGCGTCACTGGTATATCTTGTCAATCACGCAGTAGCTAAATCAATGTTGTTCCTGACCTCTGGCGGCATCATACATCATGCAGGAACCCGCGATATGCACAGGATGGGAGGTATGATAAAAAGTGCACCTTTAATGGCCAGTATGTTCCTGGTAGGTGCCATGTCCATATCAGGCATTCCGCCAATGGGCGGTTTCATTGCAAAATTCGTATTATTCAAAGCAGGTATCCAGGATGAATTCTATTTACCGGTTGCCATAGCCTTACTTTTTGCAGTATTTACCCTCTTCTATATGATGCGGGCATGGATGAAAATGTTCTGGGGTACGGCGAATGAAGCAGAGAATCACGGGAATGCCGCATCACATGCTCCGACGCTTTTAATGATAATCCCGATAATCGTTCTTGCCATCATCGTAATTGTGCTGGGATTATATGCAGAACCGTTGCTCGCACTTGCACAGGCCACAGCGGAACAGATAGTAAATCCCCAACCTTACATTGATGCAGTAATGACGAGGAATGTCAGATGAAGCGATATATCTATTATTCGATCCCACTTGGAATCTTATGGTGCTTCGTGCACGGCACAATCAGTATACAGAATTTTTTATTTGGACTGGTGCTTGGGCCGGTCGTTATACGACCATTCAGGGAACTCTACGACTTCGATCAGGAGATATCCTTTAAAAAAGCTGTTGGCAAGATTCCTAAGCAGGTAATATATTTTATAGTACTTATTGTCGAGATTACAAAAGCAAGTATCATGGTATCGAAAATTGTCATCTCGCCAAAGATCGACATTAAACCGGGAATAATAGCTATTCCCCTCAGGACAAAAACAAATGGAGGAATAACAGCTATTGCTAATACCATTACTCTTACTCCAGGTACTCTTACCATAGATGTTGCTGATGACAGGTCTGTACTTTATGTTCATTCCATAGATGCATCAAACCCGGATTCAGTCCGCGCTTCCATACGGGACGACCTTGAGAAATTCGTACTGGAGGCTTTTGAATGAATTCGCTTGTACTTGACTTTTCACTGACATTCATGGTAATTGCCATAATTCCCTGTATCTACAGGGTTGTTAAGGGACCGACCATACCGGACAGGGTTGTTGCCATGGATGCCATGACCACAGTAATTGTAGTAATGCTTGGTGTATACTCATTTGTGCAGGGTTCTGTGTTCTTCATGGATGTGGCACTGGTGCTATCGATCATATCTTTCGTGGGAACGGTAACCATTTCAAAATATCTGGATGAAGGGGTGGTCTTTTGAGTTTCATAGATACTGCATTGAACATCGTAAGTAACATTGTCCTTATTATTGGCCTGGTTTTTGTCTTCCTGGGAATGCTCGGGCTTCTCCGCCTGCCAGATGTTTATAACCGCCTGCATGCGACTACAAAAGTGGCAACACTGGGTGCATTTGGTGTAATGACAAGTATTGTGTTAAATGTAGGATTTACTCCAATTGGCATAAAAGCAATAACAGTCGGATTATTCTTGCTACTGACTGCACCGGTTTCATCGCACATGATAGGACGTGCGGCTAAAAGGCATGGTGTGGAATTATGTCCAGAATCGGTCATTGACGAGTACATTATCACCAGGGAAATGGATTAATAGCATGGACTGAAAGTATATTGCATGAGTGAAAAAGAGTCGGTTTATGAGGAGTCATTAAGGGTACATGAACTGCACCGGGGTGTGCTTGAAGTTGCCAGTAAAGTATCCCTGGATGATATCCATGACCTGAGCATCGACTATACCCCGGGCGTTGCTGAACCCTGCAGGGTCATCCGTGCAGAACCTGATGAGGTATATACCTATACCAGCAAGGGAAATTTTGTTGCCGTGGTCACCGATGGCACGGCTGTTCTGGGGCTGGGGGATATCGGTCCTGCAGCCGCGATGCCTGTAATGGAAGGCAAGGCCATACTATTCAAGGAGCTTGGTGGCGTTGATGCTTTTCCAATATGTCTGGACACAAAGGATACCGAGGAGATCATTAAGACCATAACACATATCGCTCCAACGTTCGGCGGCATTAACCTGGAAGATATCAGTGCACCACGCTGTTTCGAGATAGAGGACAGGTTGCGGCGGGAATTGAACATCCCTGTTTTTCATGACGACCAGCACGGTACTGCGGTGGTTGTCTATGCAGGACTTATTAACGCCCTGAAGATCGTGAAGAAAGACGTCAATGCCATCAGGGTGGTAATAAGTGGTGCCGGTGCAGCAGGTATTGCCATCGCGCTTATCCTGATAAGAGCAGGTGTAAGGGATATTATAATCTGTGATAGCAGGGGGATAATCCACCAATCCCGCAGGGAGGGAATGAACTCCATGAAATTTCTGCTAGCTGGCCTGACAAACATCCGTAGCATTATAGGAAAACTGGACAATGCCATGCAGGGTGCTGATGTGTTCATCGGTGTATCCGTAGCCGGTATTGTGTCTAAGGATATGGTTCGTAGCATGGCTTCTGACTCTATTGTATTCGCTATGGCCAATCCGAACCCTGAGATCATGCCGGAAGATGCAATTGAAGCCGGAGCACGGCTGGTTGCCACTGGTCGTTCAGATTATCCCAACCAGGTGAACAACGTGCTGGGGTTCCCCGGCATCTTCAGGGGTGCGCTGGATACCCGGTCAAAAGATATTAATATTGAAATGAAGATGGCCGCAGCAAGGGCGCTTGCGGACATAATTACCGATTCGGAACTGGATAAGAATCTCATTTTACCCGGACCACTGGATAAACGCGTGGTGCCTGTTGTTGCAGCAGCAGTAGCAAAAGCATCAATCCTGAGCGGAGCAGCAAGAGTTACCCCCCATCCTGATGAGGTTGCTAGATACGCTAAGAAGTTTGTTGAGCATAGCAAAATGCACCATAGATAGTGGCGATAACATAATTGTACTGCTATTAAAAAATATATGCCGGATTAGTAATATTAAAATCGCATTACTTAATAAACTATTTTCGCTCACTGCTCATGGGATAAGATAATATTACCAGAGAAGATTTATATCCATCCAGATTTTGATCCATCAATTCCGATATGTTACCATGATATGAAATAATATCCTTTTTTTGATTTGCTACATATGAATCAATAAAATCCCCTGTCATAATAAGAACAAATACAAGCGTAAGAAATATTAAGATTATCTTGGAAGAGGATAAGAATGGATAGCCATAAATTGCCTGTATATTTGCCTGGACTGCCATTATACCTCCTATCGCAAGGGCGGCCAAGAACCCATTGGTGCTCCAGTAATCTTTTTTGTTTGAATGAATGTACGAAAGAAACACCAGTAACAGGATGACAAGGGTTGCCCATAATTTGAAGACGATGAACATACCAGGACCATGGGTGGAATACATTTGACTGAAAAAGGCATTTGATTCGGCACTGACACCTTTTACGTTCATAAGAAAAGCACCGGTCAATGCATCACCAAGGCCGAAGGTAGAGAATGCCAGAATATAGAGAAAAGGCTGAATTGAATTTTGTCCGATATTGTTTTTGCAATAAAGTACAAAATCAATTAATCCTTTTCGGTCGTTTTTTTTCATCTGACATCGCTCTTCGGGTTTGTTATCATCATTATGCTAATGATGACATATCCATACAATAATAGTATATCCAAGTATAAAAATATATCCTTTATAAAAAATAGTTCGGGAAAATTTTGATTGATTTTATTCAAAATACGTAATTTATTACATACAAATTATATTGGAACATTTAATTCTATCATTGATTTTGGCTATTAGGAAGAGTACCTTCCTGAATTGAATTCTACTACTTTATATGATTTATGACGATGGCGAAAAATCGCTGTACATTTAAATGATTTAAGTAAGAGTGTCAAAAAGCATCAACACAATCTATAACCATGAAAAGACTGTATATACCAAAAATTTACCTTTCATCATGGTAATAATTTCACCAACGACAGGAGGATTAAAAGTTGAAGAAAATCACAGTAGTAGGTGCAGGGTTCGTAGGAGCCACCACAGTCCAGCGTATTGCAGAAAAAGAACTGGGTGATGTGGTTATGACAGACATCATTGAAGGCTTGCCCCAGGGTAAAGCACTGGACCTGATGGAATCAGCACCCATTGAAGGTTTTAATGTTGAGGTGCTGGGTACCAACGACTACAAAGATATTGAAGGTTCAGACGTCGTGGTAATAACTGCTGGAATTGCCCGAAAACCTGGTATGACCCGCGATGACCTTGTCAAGATCAACAGCACTATTGTCAGTGAAGTGTGCGAGAATATCAAGAAATATGCACCTGAGTCCATTGTGATAGTGGTCACCAACCCCCTTGACATCATGACCTATATTGCCCTGAAAAAGACCGGATTCCACCCGAGCAGGGTGCTCGGCATGAGCGGAGTGCTGGATTCGGCAAGGTTTGCAACTTTTGTTGCCATGGAACTGGGCTGTTCGCCAAAAGATGTTGACGCTATGGTTCTCGGGGGGCATGGAGATACCATGGTCCCTCTCCCCAGGCACACCACAGTATCAGGGGTACCGATCACTGAATTGATGGACGAAGCAACCATTGACATGCTGGTCGAGCGAACCGTAAATGGAGGTGCCGAGATCGTTGAACTCCTCAAGACCGGAAGTGCTTTTTATGCACCGTCTGCAGCCATTTCGGTCATGGTAGAGTCTATCGTACGTGACCAGCATCGCATTCTGCCGGCAGCGGTCTATCTGCATGGCCAGTACGGACATGACGGGATATACCTGGGCGTTCCCGTGAAACTCGGGCAACAGGGTGTGGAAGCAATATTAGAACTTGATCTTACTGAGTCAGAGCAAGCTATGCTGGATAAATCTGCCGAGGTTGTCAAGATAGGAATTTCAACACTGGGAATATGAGTACGCTGAATAATCTATCCGTATCAGATGCCGTTGAAGGAATTATCAGGCAGGCCCAGACATGCCTGCCGGGTGATGTCATGGGAGCCCTGGAAAATGCCAGAGATAGGGAATCTGAAGGTCGTGCGAAAGCCCAGATTGATGCAATACTCAAGAACATACGTATCGCAGATACCAGGACTATCCCCATGTGCCAGGATACCGGTATCCTTGTCTTTTTTGTTGAGATGGGGAGGGATGTTTGCATTGATTTTAACCTGGATGAAGCAATCAGGCAGGGCGTGAGGAAGGCAACGAAAAGCGTACCGCTCCGTCCAAATACAGTTGAGCCCTTGACCAGGCATAATTCGGGTGATAACACGGGAGACGGCCTGCCAGATATTAATTATTCTTTTGTTGACGGTACGGCCATAACGATCACAGTAGCCCCAAAGGGGGCGGGTTCTGAGAATATGAGTGCTATCCGGATGCTGAAGCCTTCTCAGGTGGATAGTGTCAAACAGTTCGTGGTCGAGACTGTTTTCAGGGCTGGAGGTATGCCCTGCCCGCCCATCATCGTGGGTGTGGGTATCGGTGGCAGTTTTGATAAAGCTGCCAGGCTGGCCAAGCACTCGCTCCTGCGTGAGCTCAATGATATGGACGAGTTTGAGTTGGAAATACTGGAAGCGATCAATTCACTGGAAATCGGTCCTATGGGACTGGGCGGGCGTACCACTGCGCTGGCTGTGCATGTTGAAAAGGCACATTGCCATACTGCCTCGCTCCCTGTTGCAGTGAACATCCAGTGCTGGGCCAACCGGCATGCATCAGTGACCCTGGAGGGAGGACATGACTGAGCATCACCTGACCACACCCCTGAACCTTGATTCTATCGTAGGGCTGAAGGCGGGGGACATTGTGTATATCTCTGGAATCATTCATACAGCAAGGGACGAGGCGCACCTGAGAATACTGGAATGGACTGCAAAAGGAAAAGAGCTGCCATTTGACCTGGAGGGGGCAGTCTTGTATCATTGCGGGCCGCTGATGAAGCGGGAAGGGGACGGCTGGCGTGCAGTGGCAGCAGGACCGACCACCAGCGACAGGATGACAGACATGACACCCGAACTGCTTGATAATTATATGGTCAGGGCAATTATCGGCAAAGGTGGGATGAAGGATATCGCTCCGGTATTGAAAGACCGGTGTGTGTACCTGGCATATACGGGCGGGTGTGCGGCACTGACCATGGATATGATCAAACGTGTAAAGGGTGTGCACTGGCCTGACCTGGGAATGCCTGAGGCTGTGTGGGTGCTGGAAATGGAGGATTTCGGGCCGCTTATTGTGGGTGTGGATGCAAAAGGCCGGGACCTGTTCGGTGAGGTTATGGAACGGGCAGGGAAAACATGTGGAATTGTATGATATCATGCTCAGGCATCTATGCTGGAATATGTGGTATTCTCGCGGTTCATGGGAACAATGACATTTTTAGCGACCGATTAAGATATATATAAAAATATCATTAACTGTTCATAAAAATGAAACTGACATATTTTCTCATATTGCTATGCAGTAGTATGAGCCTGTACGCCTGGACCAATCCTGACATTACCCTGGCCTTTAGCCTGGTGAATCTGGTTAACGGCAATTATTATACCTTGCTGACCGCTATTTTTGTTCATGGTGATTATCTTCACCTTGCAGGCAATATGGTATTTCTCTTTTTGTTCGGTACCTTTCTTGAAGATGAGGTCGGTGCGTTTCGAACAGGGGTTGCTTTTATAACGGGAGGGACTATTACGTTCCTCCTGAGCATTCCATTTTATCCGAATTCAGATATGGTTGGAGCGTCTGCTGCCATTTTTACCCTGATGGCTGTTGTATTGCTTGTCAGGGAGCCAGGTCTTTCCGGTCGGTTCCTTTCTCCGATCGGACCCCTTGCCATTCTTTTCTTCATTTTTAACCTGGTCGATATTCAATCCGGGACATTGGGGAATGTGGCATATATATCCCACGCGATAGGTTTTGTTTTAGGTCTTTTTATGGGTGCAGGCTGGAATAAAGAATGGAAAGAAAGCCTGGTTTTTACTCTCCTGTTATTGACGGTATATATGATGGTGTATAATTTCCTGATAATGGCGTATGGGCATTAATCTAGTGAGATTTCCCCACAACAAGCGTGCTCCCGCCATACGGAACCACCACTACCCGCGCATCCGGCCCATACTTTGCAGCTGCATTGTCAAATGCTTCCTGCAGGCTGGATGCCGGATGAAAGTACGCCTTTTTTGCTATATCTGCCGGCAGGTCTGACACCAGGTAAAGCTCGAATTCCCCTGCCAGTTTACCTATCAGCGCAGCTTTATGCCCTCCCTGGATAAAGCCGTGTTTGAGCCGCTCAATAGCATCCTGCGGGCCAGAGGTACCATCCAGCCAGTGCTCATATACCTTATCACCCAATCCCTCGATGCACTGGGCAACCAGAATAATAGCCCCGCCAGGCCTCACCGCAGCCTTCACATGCTCAAGCGCCTTGTGAGACTGGAACAGGTTGATATCCTTAGGCCAGCCACCCTGCGACACTACCACGATATCTGCCGGCTCGACCTCCCGCCTGTATATGGCATCCACCATAGCAGCCCCCGCTCTGTGTGCTTTGACAGGATGACCTGCCACCGCACCTACGATCTGCTTGTCGGTGTCCAGTATGACGTTCAGGATAAAGTCAACCCCAAGGATATTCCCTGCTTCCTCCAGGTCGGCCCGTACAGGGCAGCCGGGATTACCGGGGGCTGTACCCTGTTCTATCATACGGGCATGGTTGGCCTCAATGGACCGGCGTGAACTGACACCTGGCAGCACAGCCTTAAGACCGCCGGTATATCCTGCAAAATAGTGGTGCTCGATATTGCCCGTGCAGATGACTATGTCAGACCGGGTCACGGGTTCGAATATCTCTACGGGCGTGCCGAGGCTGGTAGTACCGAGATGGTCGCATTGTTCAATATTGTGGTCAATGCACCGATATTCCCGGTAGGTAGCCAGGCCCACGATATCTTGTTTTTCTTCTTCTGTATGGCACCGGTGGATACCCAGTGCAAAGATGATAGTAATATCCTTTTTTTCCACGTTTACAGCCAGTAATTTATTGATTATAGGGGGCAGCATCAATGCTGTCGGGACCGGGCGGGTGGTATCGCTGACGATGATGGATACTTTGTCTCCTGTCTGGACTATTTTTCCCAGGCGCTCCCTGCCGATTGGTGCTTGCAGTGCTTTAAGGATGACTGTTCCAGGGTCTGGTGGTACGGTTGTTTTATTGGGAATTACCGTTTCCACGGAGTACGTTCCCGGGATGTCCAATGATACTGTGGTGTTTCCGAATGGTAGTTCCAGCTTCATGGTTCTTGGTTTTAGATTATTTTTTTTGGATTGCTTGATTTTGTTAAATGTTCAGGTTATTATTAGTGGCTGAATAGTCACAATGAAACATTAATTCCATCTGGATATTCAGTGTACCATACCAATAGTCCCCTTAATCACACGTCGTCCCAATAGCCAACTTCACAATACGGCATACAGCATGGAACAGCTCATCCACATCCGTCCTGCTCTCAGCAGTGATCCTTATCTTAGGCTCGGTGCCTGACGGCCTCACCAGCACCCATCCACCGTCAACCTCCACCCTGATACCATCAATGTCGTTGACCTCACCCATTGAAGATAATTCTGAGTAAACCACTGCCATAACCTCTTCCTTTCGTTCATTCGCACAGGCAGCACCCGTTCTCCTGGTCTGGTAAGTAGGCAATACGTCCACCATTTCTGAAAGGCTCCCGCGCCCCACTATCTCGATCAACCTGGCTGCCGCATAGATACCATCTGGGCAGAATGACAATCTCGGGAATATCCAGCTTCCAGATGGCTCACCCCCAAAACCGGCTCCGACCTGTTTCATTGCTTCTGCCACATAGACATCACCAACCCTGCTCCGTGTGACCTTTGCGCCGGGCAGGGCATCGTCCACCACCATTGAAGTGTCCACCGGCACAACAATACTATCAGCATCTTCACGGGCAGCAAATAGAGCCAGTAACTGGTCCCCACCGACGAACCTGCCCTTATCATCCACTGCCATCATCCGGTCTGCATCACCATCATGGGCGATGCCCAGATTAGCACCACAATCCTGCACAGTCCTCATAAGCAGTCCCAGGTTCGCTTCCTTAGGTTCTGGGTCACGTGCAGGAAAATGCCCGTCTAATTGTGAATTCAAGGCAAGCACCCGGCACCCCAGCATTCGAAGCAATATAGGTGTGATAACAGAACCTGCACCACTGCCGCAATCTACCACTACCCTGGGTGAATTTTCAAAGGGCGAAACCATGTCAATGATAGCCTTTATATGGTCTTCGACTCCCATTTCATAGAGACGGGACGTTCCGATGCCGTCCCAATCTGACAGTGCATAACCATTGGATTGAACAGCCTGTTCGATCTCACGTTGCTGCTGGCTGTCAAAGGCCATCCCGTCAGGATTCCATAGCTTGATCCCGATATCACTTGCAGGATTGTGTGAGGCCGTTATCATCACTCCCACATCAAAGTTCCTTGCTGCATATGCCAGAGTAGGTGTAGGTACCACACCCAGCCGCGTCACATGAACTCCGGCAGACATCAGGCCAGCCGATACAGCCTCTTCTATCATGATCCCTGCCACCCTGGGGTCCCGGGCAATAACTGCTCTTGACCTGCCCTTACCTGCGGCTTTACCGACATTCAATGCCAGTTGTGGCGTAACATCGACATTTGTCAACCCCCTGATACCTGATGAGCCAAACAGTTTCATTCTATCACCCTATTCCACGGTCACGCTCTTAGCAAGATTCCGTGGTTTGTCAATGGAACATTTTCGTTCCAATGCCGTATAATAAGCCAGCAGCTGGACAACCACGGTAGTAAGCAGGGGAGTTAAAATAAAATCCGTTTTTGGGACGGTCAGGACCACATCCACGTACTTGGCAATCTCTTCATCATCCGAATCAGCAATTGCAATCACCGATGCATCACGTGATTTTACCTCTTTGATGTTGCTGAGTATCTTGTCATACGTGTGGCCCTGCGGTGCTATGGCAACCACCGGTACATCTTCTGATATCAGGGCAAGGGGACCGTGTTTTAATTCGCCTGCAGCATACCCTTCGGCATGTATGTAGGATATCTCTTTTAATTTCAGCGCACCTTCAAGTGCTATGGGATAATTGATATTACGACCGATAAAGAAATAATCCTTTGAGCCAGCGAACCGGATTGCACATTGTTGTATTTTATCTCTTTCACTAAGAATCCTGCTAACATATCCTGGAATTTTACGTAATTCAGATAAAAGTTTACCTACCCTGTCAGCATCCATCATCGAGCGTGCCCTTGCAAAATGGATAACAAGAAGATAGAGCACTACAAGCTGTGAAATGAACGATTTGGTGGCAGCAACCCCTATCTCAGGCCCTGCCCTGGTATATATGACATTTGATGCTTCTCTTGATAGTGTACTACCGACCATATTGGTAATGGCCAGTGTAAGACAACCGTATGAGGTAGCTTCCCGTACTGCTGCCAGGGTATCTGCTGTCTCACCTGATTGTGAAATGGCTATGACCAGGGTGGAGGGTGCTAAAACAGGATTGGAATACCTGAACTCTGAACCATTATCCACATCCGTATGGATACCGGTCAAACCTTCGAACAGGTACTTTCCCAGTAAACCCGCATTGAATGACGTTCCGCAGGCTACTATTTCAATTCGTTCAATATTTTGAATGTGTGCTTTATCCAGGCCAAGTTCCTCGAATGTGACATCCCCTTCGAGTTCCTTCAGCCTGCCTGCCATAGTTTCATGAATGGAATTGGTCTGTTCATATATCTCCTTGAGCATGAAATGAGGATAGCCCGCTTTCTCAGCAGCTTCAAGGTCCCACTGGATAATATGTTCTTCTTTGGTCAAAAGATTTCCCTTAGGGTCAAACACCTGTACGGAGTCTTTTTTGACCCTGACCATCTCCAGGTTTTCCAGGTAAATGACCCGGTTGGTATATTTTAAGATAGCAGGTATATCAGAAGCAATAAAATTCTCATGCTCACTCAGACCTAAGATCAGGGGACTATCCTTCCTGGCAGCCATTAGTTCATGTGGGTGTTCTTCGCATAGCACTGCCAGGGCATAGGAACCATGGACTTCTCCGAGCGCTGACCTTATTGAAGACGCAAGGTCGCCGGAATTATTTACATAATATTTGTATATCAGGTGGGCTAACACTTCGGTATCAGTATCTGAAACAAACACATAACCTTCTGATTCAAGTTTTTCTTTTAATTCCAGGTAATTTTCAATAATGCCATTATGCACAACACTGATGTTGCCAGACACGTGTGGATGTGCATTTATTGTATTGGGTTTCCCATGAGTGGCCCACCTGGTATGGCCAATACCTATGCGTGCAGGAAATTCAGGCAATATTTTTTCAAGGCATGATATTTCCCCTTCGGTCTTAAATACATGTGATTTGCCTTCACAATCCAGTAAGGCCAGACCTGCAGAATCATATCCCCTGTATTCAAGTTTTTTAAGGGATTCGATAAGGATACTGACCGCATCCCGTTCTCCTATATAGCCGACTATGCCGCACATTGTTTTTTAGTTCATCCACCTTAGTTTCATTTTATATCATTATCGAGTCGCTGGGCAGGTCCTTTGAGATAATTATTCCTGATGAAACACTGCATCCGGTGGCAACCATCCTCCCAGGCTCGATGAGTACTCTATGCTGGATATCGTTCCCATCACCGATCACTGTTCCCAATTTATCTGCCTTATGAAGAATACCATTTATTTCAATCAACAGATTCTCTCCTGTTTGAGTAATAAAATGCGAACCGATACTATTATGTGAACCGATAATGGAGTTGGATATATATGAAAAAGCACCGATCCTCGTATCGTTCATAAAGATACTGTTCTTGATATGGACCGATGATTCCACTGTTGAATTATTGCCTATGGTGGTGGAAGGAAGTATTACGGTATTTGGTCCGATATCACAGTTCTTTCCAATCACGACCGGCCCTATAATATATGAACCTGAACGAATGATGGTATTTGTTCCGATAATGACATTGCCCTTTACCACAGCACCTTCTTCAATCGTTCCATGCATTATCGATTTTTCACAACGCTCCAGCAAGGAGGCATTGGCACGAAGCAGGTCCCAAGAATGTACTGCATCTATCCATGTGGATTTTGAATATACAACACTGATGGTCTTGCCTGTATCTATCATAGTCTGTATGGTATCGGTTATGGCATATTCTCCTGTCTCAGACACAGACGTGGCTTTAATGTATTCGAACACATCAGGTTTGAATATGTATATTCCTGTATTCACATTATGACTCAGGTCCTCCATGGGCTTTTCAACAATCTTGAGCACCCGGTTCTTATCTGATACCACCACGCCATAACCTCTGGTTTTAACCCGTGTTACGGTCAATACCGTTGCATCTCCTGAATGACCTTCCAGGATATCAGAAATTGTACCTGATTCGACAATATTATCGCCATTCAGCACGATGAACTCATCGTCAATATGCTGAGCTACCTTCTTGATAGCATGAGCGGTACCAAGTTGTCCTTTTTGTTCAACATACGTGATGTTTACTCCCAGTTTCACACCGTCCTGGAAATAATCCATGATGCGCTCTTTTTTGTATCCAACAACAATGATAATATCGATAATCCCACACTGAGCGAGGGCATTGATAACATGTTCCAATATCGGTTTGTTTGCAGCAAAAAGCATTACCTTGGAACGGGTAAGCGTTAATGGCTTACATCTTTGCCCTTCTCCTGCTGCAAGAATTACTGCTTTCATACAAATTCATACCTATAATATCTCCGAACAATATAAATCATTGGATAATTACTAAATATAATATACTCCAGTTATATACATCAGTTCCGGCATAAAACGAATATAATTTAAGGATAGAATGGCACTATCCCATAATCTAGTGATTTCTTCAATTTTTTGCAAACGAAATCAACCAATCTGTTAATTATACTTCTTTTACCTTCCTTGATCGTTAAAATTATGCCTCATCTCACGATAAACTTAAAAAAAAAGTAGACAGTATTCCCTCTAAAAGCATAAATCTCGTTAGCACAAGCTCATCTGAAACAAACTCAACCCACCACATATCAATGAATTGAGAAAGGTCTAAACAATTTGAACA
>JAHYIS010000043.1 GCA_019429385.1 ANME-2 cluster archaeon
TTTGTGATTAATGAAATTATTTGTGGCATTGATTATACCTTTCTTCTTCACTGATTCTTATCCAGAGCTATTTTTCACGTCAATATCCATTTATATTTCCACCCCGCCATTGCACTCTTTCCCATCTCCAAACAACAGGTCCTCACCTCCGCAGGAGGTGAACGTATCTGCTTTCATCCACGTTCATCTGCGGTTCCTTCAAACTGACAACCACCCCATTCACCATAAACTTAATCAGAGCGGTGTGAAAGTAATTTCCAATCATTCAGACATATCTATCACAGTATTTCCTTCAATATATTTCACTTTTTCGTCGTTACCTTTATTAGTAACGCAAATAATGTTACAAAAGGGACAAACATGGAACTGACAGGACACAAGAAGGTACACATTGCACCCATGGGCTACGAAATAGACCGCGTGGAACTGGCCATAAAACAGATAGGTGCAGACAGGGTCTACCTCATAAAAGACCCTGACGAAAGCAAACAGGGCCTCCTCTATCTTAACGAACTTACCCGCAGGATAACCAGACTCGTCCCTGCGGAAGAGCTCAAAATACTCGAATGCCCAATATGGGATTTCCAGAAGACCATGTCCCTGCTCTGCGAACTCGTCCGCCGTGAGAAGTCCGCAGGTAATTTCGTCTACATCAACCTTTCATCAGGCAGTAAACTATCAGCCGTCGCCGGCACCCTGGCCTCGCTCATGTACGGAGCCACACCCTACTATGTGCGGGCTGAAAAATACAACAGCGAACTCCCTGGAACCATTGACGGTGAGATCAAAGGCATCACCAGCGGCATAAAAGAAATATTACAGATCCCGGTATATACCATCGAACCGCCCGCAGATGACCTCATCAAAGCACTGGCAGTGCTCTTTGAAAACGGCGGCAGATTAAAACAAAAAGAGTACATCTTCGCCCTGGAAGAAGGAGGATTGCTCAAAGATGTCACAACAGGCAGCGGCAAACGAAAAGAAGTTACCAAAAAAGGATATGCACGGGCTAAAAGGCAGTACTTTGAGAAACTCGAAGATAAGAAATGGATAGTTAAAAAAGGAAAAGGTCGATCGTCATTTATCGAAATCACAACAGAAGGGGAATATACACTTCAAACATTCAGGGATGTTGCTTCTGCAGGTTCAAATATTTGAATTCTCATTACCCGGAAAGGTACATATATACTGAATCCCAAAAACAAAATACAAATAAACCCCCACAACATACCAGACACCAACCAAACCCCCCGAGGTACAACCCAATGCCAGTAATCACAATAGAAGGAACCCACTTTACCAGAGAACAGAAGAAAGACCTTATCGAAACCTTCACCCGCGAAGCCGCCAGGATCACCAGCATCCCCGCACAGGCCTTTGTTATAAAGATCAACGAGAATTCCGCTGATAACTGGGGCGTTGGCGGCGAGATGCTCTCAGACCTGATGGCAAAAGGCCGGAAATGAACACATTTCGAAACCTTCTTATTGCAGCAAGCACAAGAACCAGATAGTAATAGTAGTGAGGATATCCAGATGGCAAAGCAAGATAAGAAATTGGTGCTTATGGAAGAAAGCTGTATTGGCTGCGGTATCTGCACCACCGTATGCCCGACAAACCTGAAAAAAGAAAAGGACATACATTTTGATGTAGACACAGAACCCAGGGCAATTGCCGTATCGAACGGGAAGGCATTTATCGTTCATGACATTTGCATCGCCTGTGGCATCTGCACAAAGAACTGTCCGGTCAGTTCATTGACCATCGAAGTTGTGACATAACAGCATCCTGTTCATGGAACCAGGGTATCATACCCTGGCAAATTTTCTCATTTTCATATTTTCACATTTTCTCATTTTCTCATTTTCTCATTTTCACATTTTTTCACTTATCGTCACCATCAGTGCCAGCAGTATACCAGTAAACTTCAATCACCATTTTTTTAATCCATGGCAACATAGTGTCTTTTCAAAGTTGGTCACATGCGCATACTACACACCTCGGACTGGCATATAGGCCAGAAAATATACGAGCAGAACAGGCTTGCTGAACATGAACAGTTCCTGGACTGGCTGCTGGATACCATCATTGACAGGGAAGTGGACATCCTGCTGGTCTGCGGGGACGTGTTCGACTCATCCGTACCCCCGGCCGGGGCTGCCGGCCTGTATTACCGGTTCCTGTTCGACCTGTACAAAAAAACAACGGCACACGCCGTGATAATTGCCGGGAACCACGACTCTGCGGTGCGACTGGCCGCACCCAGGGAGTTCCTGCAAATGGCCCGCATCCATGTCGTGGGCAACATCAGCGAATCGGCAAGAGAATGCGTGGTGCGCCTGGACGTAAATGGCACCTCTGCCGCCATTGCCGCCGTACCCTACCTGAACGAAGGCGACATCCTGCCCCACGTATCACTGGAAGGCGAAGTCGAGCGGTCCATGCGCTACCGCGAAGCCGTGAAAAAAGTATATGAAGAATGCCTGTCCGCCATGGACACCGATGTCAGGGTGCTGATGGGGCACTACTTCATCCAGGGTGGCACCACCAGCGACTCGGAACGGCTGGTACAGATAGGCGGCATCAACCCGGTCAGAACCACAGACCTGCCCCCTGCAGATTACATCGCACTCGGCCACCTGCACCGCCCCCAGCACATCCAGGGCAACGGCTGCCCGGTAGTGTATTCAGGCTCGCCATTGCCGCTGAGCTTCAAGGAAGCCGAACACGGGAAGAAGATATTTTTGGTAGATATCAGGGATGAATGCACCATCGAGGAAGTAACTGTACCCGTGTTCAGGGAACTGGTGCGCCTCGAGGGAAGTCGTGATGACCTTCTGGCACTGGCCAATTTCGGGGACTGGAAGGACAAATATATCGAGGTAAAGGTGCACCTGGACGGGCCCGCCATCGGTACCGGGGATTCCCTGCGCCAGGCATTTAACAGCAGGGGAGGGAAAGTGCTGGCTGTGAATCCCGTGCTGCCTGACAGGAAGAGCGATACCATATCCCCGGAGGATATCAAAACAAAATCCCCGGACGAAATCTTTTGCGATTACTACAGGCACACTACTGGCGGGAACGCATCTTCCGAAGCACTGGACGAACTGCTCACCACCTTCAACGATCTGATGGAATTCACCCTGAAAGAGGAGACCAGGGAGGAAGAGGCATGAAACTCCTCTCACTGCGTCTCAGGAACATCAACAGCTTCAGGACCGATATCCACCTGGACTTCACGGTGGAACCGCTGTCCTCCACGTCCCTGTTCGCCATCACCGGCCCCACCGGCTCAGGCAAGACCACGCTGCTGGACGCCATATCAGTGGCCATGTACAACCGGACGCCGCGTCTGGACGGGAGCGGTACGAGCAACCCTGTCAACCTCCTGAGCCAGGGAGCAAATGAAGGAATCGCCGAGGTCATTTTCAGGGCCGGCGGTATGGAATACCTGGCGCAGTGGCGTGCCAGGCGCAATAAGAAAGGCGACATCAAGACCGAAGTTGAACTGCACAATGCCGTTACCGGGGAACTTATCACCAATCGCAGGAGAGGAAAAGGCAGCCATGACCGTTGTGACATGTCTGTCGAGGAGGCCGTCACCGATATACTGGGCATGGACTTTTACGCATTCAAGCGTTCCATCCTGCTGGCACAGGGCGATTTTGCAGCCTTCCTGAAAGCCACTGCCGATGAGAGGAGACAGATCCTTGAAGCCACTACCGGCATGGGGCTGTTCGAACAGTTGAAGAAGAACCTGAAACTGCACCTCGACAAAGCCAGGAATGAACATGACCTGGCAGGGGCCGGTATGGAGAAGATCCCGCATGTGACTCCCGAGGATATACAGGTTGTTAAGGAAGAACTGTCCGGACTTGAGAGCGAGTTGCACCAGCTCAACGTGTCAAGGATATCGGTTCAGGAGGAAAAGGCCCGGGAGCAGCGGCGTGTGAATGCTTTTAAAGAACTGGAAGAAAACAGGCAGCGGCAGCAAGACCTTTTGACCAAGCAGCAAGAGATGGATGCCCTCCAGCACGAGATGCAGCGTGCACAGCAGGCTGCAGATATACGTTCAGAGCTGGAATCATACAAGACTGAAAAAAAGCGACTTGAAGACCTGCAGACCGAACTTGAAAAGGGAAGGATCGAGCAGGATAAGGCACAGCAGCAGAGGAGTGAAGCAAAATCAAAATATGATACTTCAATCCTTGAATTTGAAACATTCAGGGAAGAGGCCGGGCAGAAAAGAGAGACCTATAACGAGGCCGCCGTACTTGAAACCCGGGCGCGTGAGCAACGTGATGAAGCTGATAAACGCCAGCTTGAAGCCGATACCCTGAATGCAAAACTGGACGAACTGAAAAAGCTTATCGAACAGAAGAATGCCGAGATATTGGCACTTGAAACACAACTTGCCAGTGACCGGGAATACCTCAAGCACAATCCACTGCCCGATGATGCTGATGACCTGCTGACACGCGCTTCGCAGATCGCTGCCCAGCTGGGTGAAATGGCAAAGGCGCTCGGGCAAAAGCAGGAATTGCTGGCCAGGGAACAAAGTGAACACCGGGCAAAGATTGCAGAACTCAAAAAGGACTTGGAAGAAAGGACCACACTTGATGCCAGGAAAAACGATACCCTTGCCCACCTGGATACAAAAGAAAAAGCACTTGGACCCCTGACCGTTGAAGGGGATGAGCACTACTGGCGCACTATCAGTTCGGCATGGGATGAGGTGAGGGATGCGGGGGTGCGGTTCCTCGAGTCGTATGACAGGCTCAGCGCCACGTTTGACAAAACGTTGTCAACTCCTGCCGTCAATACATTCAATGAAACACTTCACGTGTTCAAGCACAGGACAGAGCTACAGAACCAGCAGCTTCTGAGGGCAGAGGAAAAGGTAAAGCGCTGTCTGGCCGAGGAGAAGGCAATTGCCGCCACCAACCAGGCCGATATTTTGCGAAGGGAACACCTTACAGCCGGCGAACCGTGCCCGGTATGCGGTTCAACTGAACACCCTGATGCGGGTAAATTCGAACCTGAAGGGTCTGGTTCGATTGACGTGGCACGGAAGAATGTAGGGGTCGCCGAGGCAGAACGGGAAACGGTAAAAAAAGAGATAGACTCAACAGTCCATGAACTCACTGTGCTTGCCAGGAGCAGGGTGAAGGCATGTAGTGAGCGATTATCTGGCATTGAAACCCTGGTAAAAGAAAAGGAATCTACCCAGAATGAGCTTAAACTCATCGAACAGCAGCTCCAGGCAAACAGTAATAATATCGAGACCCTGAACAGGCAGATTGAAAGCACGCAGCAGAAAATGCAGGGGATATCTGCTGAAATTCAAACGATCGAAGAGGACATTACCACAAGCAACGAGCAGTTCAGGGTGATCATACCGCCGGCGTTTGCAGATGAACTGCCGGTATCAGCGCTTGCTACATGTAAACAACACATCTCAAATGCCAGGAAATGCCTCAGCCGGCTTGAACAAAACGGCAGCAAAGTGGGAGAACTGAACGTTTTTGTCGTTGAAAGAACCAGGAGTCTTGAAGAGGATACGGTACGCCATAATAGTCTGCTGGAAACTGCCGCAGGATACAGGGTTGAGGGCAGCAGGCTGCTGGAGCAGGTCAGGGACATGACAGGCGGCATGGGAGTGGATGCCGCACGCTCAACACTGGAAGCCAGCCTTGAGAAAAAAGAAGAGTTGCGAAATGCTATACATGAAGATTACAAGTTGTCAGAAACCCAACTTACTGATATCACAGCCCGGTTAAAAGAGCAGGGAGCAGAACTGGACAGAACACGCAACGCTTGTGAAACGGCAAGGTCGGTATATATTCAGGCACTTGAAGACGCGGGGTTTGAGTCTACCGAAGCGCACCTGGCATGCTTCAGGGAAGTGGCATGGCAAAACGAGACAAAACAGGTGCTCCAGCAGTATGGGAATGATGTCAATACTGTAGAAGAGAACATACAGGCACATGAAGCGGTCTTTGCCGAGACGCCATTCAATGCCGATGACCTGCCGCATATCCTTGAGGAAGAGCAAAAACTCATTTCCTTCATCGAAGAGAAGATCTCCAACAAAGGGAAACTGAACACGACCATTGCCTACATGACCGAGAACCTGGAAAAAAGGCAGGAACAGGAAAAGAAGATGGAAGGTACCATGCAGGAGTGGGAGCGCTGGCAAAGACTCTCCAGTGTTATGCCTGCCAACAGCCTGAGAGACTTTGCATTGCAGACCATGTTCGACCTGCTTATCAGGTTCGCCAACCAGCAGCTGTCTAAGATAACTTCCAGATACGCACTCAGGGCAGTGGATATGAAGGACATGCTCGTGCTCGACCTGTGGAACGCCGGCGAGGAGCGCCCTGTCGAAACACTGTCCGGGGGCGAGTCCTTCCTTGTCAGCCTGTCCCTGGCACTGGCACTCTCAGAACTGAGCAGCGGCCGTTCCAGACTGGAATCCCTGTTCCTGGACGAGGGCTTCGGCACGCTGGACTCGGAAACGCTGGATGCCGCCCTGTGTGCACTGGAGAGCCTGAGACTATCGGGCAAGACCGTGGGGGTTATCAGCCACATTGACCAGCTGACCAGGCGGATGCCGGTCAGGATAGATGTGGAACGGGCAGGGAACGGTACCTCCACTGTACAGGTGAGAGGATAACATGACACTTCCAGAACTGCTCCTGGGATTGAAGGACAAACAGCTTGATGCGGTTAAACGCACCACAGGACCGCTTTTGATACTGGCAGGTGCGGGTACGGGCAAGACCACCACCATCACGGCAAAGATCGCATATATGGTACAGGAAATGGGCATTGACCCGGCCCAGATACTTGCCCTTACTTTTTCCCGGGAAGCTGCCGCCAACATGAACAGCAAGGTAGAGCAGTTACTGGGCGGAGCATCCGAGGTGCATGTGAGCACCTTCCACTCTTTTTGTGCAGAGATCATCAGGGAGAATGCTGATAAGTGCGGTGTGCCTGCCGAGTTTGCCATCCTGGATGATGTGGATACTGCCATTATAATGCACACTGACCTGAAAGTATCGATAAAAGATGCATTATTGTATACCAATTCCATCTCAAAGGCCAAGGACCTGAACATCACTGTTGACATGCTTCAGGAGTTCCTGGACCGTAAGAAGCAAAGCCTGCTTGCTATCGTGCATGATGAAACAAGCTGGGACCAGACCTATTCCCGCAACACCACCAGGCTCAATACCTTCCACCTGCTGGACAAAGAAGAACAAAAAGTACGCACAGGCGAGAAAAAGACCTGGATAGCGTTCAATGAAGTATATGCCGAGTATGCCAGGTACCGGGACCTGATACGCACATGGGTCCGGTACGAGAGCAGGAAAGCAAAACGCGGTGCCCTGGACTACGGCGACCTGAACAAAAAGGCAATGGAATTCCTGAACATCTATGGCGCGCAGCAGGTCAATGAACGGTACCGTTACATCATCATTGACGAGTTCCAGGATACCAATTATGTCCAGTTCGAACTTATCAGGATGCTGGCCGGGAACGAGCACAATGTCACGGTCGTGGCAGACCCCAACCAGACTATCTACGCATTCAGGGGTGCGTATACCAACAATATCCAGGAGTTCATGAAGTATTTCACGATACTGCCCGGTGACGTACTATCCCTCGATGTAAGTTTCAGGTCAACCGATAAGATACTCAGGGTATCCCACAAGCTTATCAAACTGAACTATTCCCAGAACACCATGGACCTCTGTATCCAGCTGCACAACCATGCAGGTGTGGACGGCGATGATGTCAGGATAGTGGAAACTGCTGACGAGAACGAGGAGGCAAGGTATGTCGTGGAGCAGATAGAAGCATGCCTGGATACGGGTATGACCCCTTCGGACATTGCCGTATTGTACCGCACCCATGCACAGGGCCGCAAAGTAAAACGGGCACTTGAGAGCAGAGGGCACAGTATCCGGGTAAAGGACGATACTGATTTCATGAAACAGGCCGAGATCAAGACCGCACTTGCCTACCTCTACGTGCTGGATAATATCGTCCGTCCCAGAGCAAGGGGTACCGAGAGCTGGTGGCGGCTGTTCCACTATAACCATGCCCTGGGTACGGCAGATTCCATTCGTATCGGCGAATACCTGAAAAAACACAGGGTATCGTTCCAGGAAGCCATATATCACCATTTGAACGCACTGAACCTGTCCCCCCGGGGACTGAAGGTTGTCAGGCAGATGAAACAGCGCATCGGGGCTTTGAAAGAAAAACGTATCCTGGACGTGTCCGACATTGTGCTCGAGGTACTGGATGCATCGGGCCTGAGCCGCCAGTTCACCCACGAGAACACCAGACAGAACAGGGAAGCCATGATGAACCTGCGCAATCTCTACGAGATGGCCGTGAAATTCGAGACCTCACATGGCAGGGACCTTAGCGAGTTCATCGCATACCTGGAGATACTGGACGAGATGGGTAAGAACCCGTCTGCTTCCCGCATTTCAGAGGATAATGCCGTGAACCTGATGAGCATACATTCCTCAAAAGGCCTGGAGTTCAAAGCAGTATTTGTGATCAACATGGCAAAGGACCGGTTCCCCCTCTTCAAGGGCGGTGTGGAGCCTCTTATCCCCCTGGAAATGATGGAACACTACCGGGACCTGTTACAGCAGGATTTCAGTTCAGATAATCAGCGCTCAAAAGCCCTCAGTGAGAGAAAACGGGAGATAAAACTCGAAGAGGAACGCAGGCTGTGTTACGTGGCCATGACCAGGGCCAGGCAGCAGCTTACCCTTACCCTGGCCGGGCAATACGATGGCAGGGAGCGCCAGCCTTCTGAGTTCATACAGGACCTGGGATATGACAACTGGAGGGCGCAGGACACACCGGTCATTGAAATACCTGATATCACGTACATCCATGACACTGACATCAGTTCAGAGGATATGATCACCAGCAATGAACTGGAGCGAACCAAGGCGCAACGGAAAAAACTGATACTTGAAACCCTGGATTCCGGCTCTTTTGAAGAGAACCTTGGGCATGTGTTGACCTACCATGCGCTCAGGGACAATAATGAGACCGATTATCGTGAGGTTATTCACAACAAATGGGATGAACTGAATCCCGCCGGCCATGTGCATGAGCTCCTGGAGCGCTGCCGGAGCAATGAAGGCTTACCTGTTCCGCCAGGTCTTACGTTCAGTGTCACGTCAGTGAACACGTATTCCAAATGTCCGAAAATGTATGAACTAAAGCAGGTGCTGGGTATGCCTACCCGGGCTGAAGAGCGTTCGGACGGAGCAATGAACGTAGGGAGTTTTGTTCACCGGGTATTGGAAATGGCGGTAAGGCAAAAAATATCCACCAGGGAACAGCTGGACAGTATTGTAACGTCTCTTACGCAACAGGATACATGGAAATGGGTGGATAGAGAACTGGCCCGTCCTTTACTGGATGTATTCTGGAAGCGGAACAGGCATACCATACCCAACAACCTGATGGTGGAAAAGATGTTCTCGGTGCAGCTTGATAAGCATATTTTCACGGGTTTCATTGACAGGGTCGACCTGGTACCGGGGAGTGATAATGCAGTGGAGATAATCGATTACAAGACCGGGAAAGAGCCTGACCCGGTAGAGCGGTCTCGGCAGTTGCTGTTGTATGCAGAAGGGTTCAGGCACCTGTATCCGGAATATTCAGTCCGGAAACTGACGTTGGAATTGCTTTCTCAACAAAAACCCAGGGTATATGAATTGCAGGACGGCGAATACGTCAGCTCAAGGGTGCAGCCTCTGGACAAAGGGGTGATACCTGAAATGGTTGACGTGGCAAATCGTATCATACACGATCACCAGTACGGATTTTCAAGATGTGATGACGATAAGCAGTGCAAGAAGTGCGGGTATAAGCTATACTGCGATTATGATGCAGGAAAAACATCCGGGACATCTATTTCATAACTGTACCATGGGGGTGTCCTGAACGTTCTTCCAGGTGGTATTTACCCAGTATTGCACTGAGATTTTCAAGGGTTTCTTGAGATATACCCTCTCGTGAAGTGATGACAGCACCCCTTAATGCATGGGAGCATGCACATTCACCAGAGGGTGGAAGTTTTCGTATCAGTTCGGTCACAATACTGTTGACATCTTTGAGCAACCGGTGCATGTTCTGCATCGTTTCTTTCCTTGATGAGCTCATACCACATACATTATAGTCACTGATACCGGCGACTGTTGTATAGCATATCTCAGCTTCACGGGCCAGTTTTGCTTCGGGTTGGGCTGTCATGCCGATACAATGTGCACCTATGCTGGCAAAAAACCCGGACTCGGCCCGGGTTGAGAACTGGGGTCCTTCAATGCACAGGTATGTTCCACCTGTATGCACGTCAATACCGGTATTTTTTATTATGTCGCTTACCTGTTTGGAAAGGACTGGACAGAACGGGTCTGACATATCCACATAAGCCCCGATACCGTTGCCGAAGAACGTAGAAGCGCGACGCTTTGTCCAGTCAATAAGCTGGTCGGGTACAACGATCATGCCCGGGTGTATCCCGTCAGTAAGGCTGCCAGCCGTACAGACCGAAATCAGTCGGTCCACACCCAGGGACTTGAGCGCGTAAATATTCGCACGGTAGTTTATCTCATGGGGTAATAGCTGGTGGTGCCTGCCGTGCCTGGGTAAAAAAGCCACTTCCTGCCCTTCAAGGTTACCAAGTTGTATCGAATCAGAAGGAGGGCCGAATGGTGTATCAACTTCTACTTCGGAACTGTTCTTAAGTTCCAGGGTATAGGTTCCGGTACCACCTATGATTCCTATCCTGCTCATGCACGTCTCCTATTCCGGTTCATATTTTGTCGGGCATTTCACCTGGATATCAGAGGATTCGAACACCGAACCGTTCATCCTGCCCGTTACCACTACGGTCCCTTCCTGATTGAATGTCTGTGATAGGGGGCCCCTGTGTACTATACCTACTGATGCAGTAGTATCATTGATAGTGAATGCATACTCCAGGGTACCGGTCTGACTGAACGAATTGTTCACTATTGTCCCAATCATGTTCACTTCATGGGTCGAATAATAGAGCGGGTCACCCGTTACTTCTGCTATTCTCCGGTAATACCGGGTAAAGTCTGAGAGTGCACTATAACCGATGATGAGACATACAATTATGAGTGCTGTTCCTGCCAGGATCTTAATGTGTCGAGCTTTCATGTTCAAGTACACTCATTTTTTTCTCAAGTTTTCGCAATTTTCCGTCCATGTGGACAAGATACAGGATAATGATGGTCCAGATTACCATTGCAGTGATGAATATTGAAATATATACACTCATGTGTCAGCCTCCCTGACCAGTGAAGCATATCGTTGCTCAAGTTTTTTATAGGTTACCTCGAACCAGAGGAGATATGCGTACAAAGCCATGAACCCTATAACCATTAATCCTGCAACGATTTCCATGTCGGGTGTTAGACCGATGGAACCCCCTGGATGCAATGATATCCACATTCGCGATGACATATACGTCAGTGGGATGGACAGGTAAGCCATAATACCGTATATAGCTGAAGTTCTTGCCTTTCTGACAGGGTCAAAAGTGGCTTGCCGAAGGGTAAAATAACCCAGGTAAAGGAAACACAGGATGAACATGGTAACGACTTTCATGTCCCAGCTCCAGGTGGTGTTCCATGCCTCATAGGTAAATACCCAGCCGGTAACCATAGCAAGCGCACTGAATATGAAGCCTAATTTAACTGAACTCGATGCAAGGTCATCCCATTTTAGATCTGCGGTCTTGAGATATAATATACTGGAAAATAATGTGACCGTAAAAGCAAAAAATGCAACAAGCGGGGTGGGTATATGGAAAAAGAACAGGCGGTATGAATCACCGAGTGTTTTTGAAGGGGGAAATATGACCAGGAACTGGTACAGGGAGTATGATATTATGGTGTATGTTAGAAAAAGCAATAGTAACGTTTTTTTTCGTGTCAGGTTCATCATATTCTCTCAATAAATTGTATATTTGATATATTATATCGAATTTTAACTGATTATATATATTGACTTCGACTTAAATATTGTTCACTATGCTTGCGATGCTCTCATTGCATATCGACAATATAATACAATTATAGTATCACGATATGTTTCACACGTGTTCCTGATAAACCTGACCCAATTCAATTTTTCACAGTCCCCTGGATTGTTCCCAGTGGTTTTGCAGTAAGCTCAATATCCTGTATCGTTGTCATATCAACTACAACATCAACACCTGTTGTCGTATTAACATAATATTCAGGCAACTTGCTCACACTTACATCATGGGTTCCCGTTACTACTCTTAATGAATAATTACCATTCGAGTCTGTGACACAAATGGCCCCATTTGTTGAGACCACTGCCCCTTCAACCGGCAAACTGCTGCATGTTACCGTTCCATTGATGTAACCTTCCGGTGATTCAAGTTCAACTATGAGCGTAGTTTCCAGTGCCACTGAAACATCACCGTTCATGGAATAATATCTGGCAGAATCGCTCTGTGCTTTGCCACCAGCCATACCCCTGACCTGGATGGTATAGGTCCCAAGCATAGTAGATGTATCAACAATAACGTTAACATCTTCACTTGTTCCATCGAAATCTCCATCATCAGCATACATCGGGGTCCAGGGGACGATCTCGCCTGAACCATTTGTTATCCGGTATTGTGCACTATCTACCAGAGCATACGTTGCACCGACCGATACAGTAGCTGTAATCCTAATACCGATACCCCTGGTAACAGTACTGGATGAAAGTACCGGTGTGGTTATCGACGGATTTTGATAACTATTATCTGCAAAAGCTAAACTGTGCATCGTTGCGACCATGGAACCTTTACCCGCATGGCAACTTGGATTTATACACGCTCCAGTAGCACCATCATCCTGGGTCAGAACATGGCCACCTGCCCCCGGTGCATGGAAAGGTGCATCATCCAGGTTACTCGCATAGTGGCAGTCGGCACAGTTAGTCACTATAGTACTACCTGCATTGTATCGATTCACATAGGTCAAATTAGAAACTGAACCGCCCGGATTATCCTGGTGGTAGATACCATCTGCAACATGACAATCTACACAACTTGCTTTTCCATGTTGCTTACCGGTAAATTGAATCGTTGAATTGGCAGGACCTGTTCCTGTTGCGGTGTGGCAGTCTGCACAATAGTACGTGTTGGAAACATTTGTACCGGAATGGGCATTATTGTAATGACAGGTCGTACAATCGCCATTATCAACATCCGATGTGCCATTTATCGTTGAATGAAGCCCCAGGTCAGCCGTGGTTATGTTGTAATGACAGCCAACACAATTATTTCCTCCAACTCCAAGAGCAACAGAATGAGCACTCCCGTGACAGGCGAGACAACCGGAAAGGGACATTGAACCGTATTCGCTGCCTTTTATTGAATGATTGGTGGGGGGTGTCGGATGACATTCTGTGCAGGTGGTGGGAACATAGATGTTATGGATGTTCGGGTAGATGGGGATATCAGTGCCGTTTGCGGACTTTATAACAGGCGTGTAGTTGTTCAGGTTGTAATGACACCACGTGCAGTTATGGTGACTGGTGGTATTGTTCGCCTCGAAGCCTTCTGAGTGCATATCTACAACCTGGGTTGCAGGTTCAGGCGGCGTGGCATTATTATGGCAGTAGTCGCAATCTTCCACGGTTTCAGGAGTACCGGACGAATGGCAGGCATCTGTGCACAGAGGAGTCGTATTTACCTGTGAACCATGGCACTGGTTTGTACAGTTATAATCTGCTGAGGTCACAGGTCGCTGGTGTGAACCGTGACATTCATTACATCCCAGCAGGTATGAAGAATTACCATGGGTTTGAGCAGCGCTATATGCTACCTGTGGAGCATACCAGGTACTGTTTTCAATCTCAGTGAAGTTAGTGGTTGCATTGGTACCATCATGGCAATCATGACAAAGATACTTCTCCTGGGATTTCCAGCCATCGATAAGGTCAACAGTCCCATTTGGATTCACATGGCATATGGTACAATTAGAATCGCCATTATGGGCAGAATCAAATCTGGTAAGTTCGGTCATATTGGTTCCCAAAACGTCAATATGGCAAACATAGCAGGTATCATCCCACGATGAATTGTCATTTACATCATTTCCTGTAATATTACTATGATACGAAGTATGACAATCACGACATTGTTCAATACCTACATAATCCATACCGGAAGGAGTATGACCGTGACAGTCCTTGCAGTGCATCCGGGCATGTCCCCAGTCGTCAGGTACCATGTTGATCGGAGTTGGTGGGGTCCAGTCAGGTGTTTTATTGTTACTTTCAAGATGACAGTTCCTGCACTCTGTTTCTTCCCAACCTATAGCTGTTGATCTCTTTATCGTGGATGGAACATGTTCATGACAATAGTTGCAGTTCAGGTATGCTGATGCATTATGCCTGTCCTGGTGCCCGAAAATCTGCGGAGGTGCCAACCCCCAGGTCTCATTGATGGTCTGGGCCTCGATAACATTGGTATGGCACAGATTACAGTCATCAGGGGAATTGATACCAAGGTATGTTTTATTCATGGTCTCATGGGAATGACAGGCTGCACACGGTAAACCCAGTTGTCCGGTTATGGGGTTAGTATCGCTTCCATGACTTCTGCCTGCATGACAGGTATAACAATCACTGATAAAGGTAAGCTGGGAATTGGTATGACCGTGGCAGGTATAACAGTCAGTTGAATTAGCCACACCGTCATGGTTCGTATCGTTACCGTGAGCCTGTACCTGTGGTGGTCTTACCATGGCAGGGGTATTGTTCGGTTCATTGGTCCAGTTGGTCTGGTATGAATCAGGGATGGAATTGTTGATCAACGGTATGATGGCGGCACTGGCATTCATATGGCAACTGTAGCAATCATTCCCGATGATGGTAGCCGAATCGATATTATATTCAGCCGGGGCATGACCGTGACAGTAGGTGCAACTCACATTTCCGTGTCCCATTACCTGTGGCGGGTTCACGAGCCATTGACTGGTTGAATTGTTCACGACAATCGTGTCATCTGATTGTGGGATGGTATTATTCAGCAGGTACCAGGTATTATTCTGCGGATCAGTTGATGCATTGATATGACAGGATGTACAATCAACATCATAGGTGCCCTTATACGTGAGGGTAGGTGTATCATGGCCGTGACAGTTGGCACACGAGGCATTACCATGTCCTGCAACCTGAGGCGGCTGATACCCATACGTGGTATTGAGCTCGTTGAATTTTGTCTGGTTCTTATGACAATCAGTGCATGTGCCCGGATACGATAATCTGGAATTGGTATGTCCATGGCAGACAAAACAATCGACTTCATTATCCCTGCCATGACCCACAACCTGCGGGGGGTTGACCAGGGGCGGGGTATCGTTGGGATAATTGGTCCAGGTGGTTTTCTGGTGGCTCGGTAGGGTATTGTTGATCAACGGTACAGTCATATTTTCGTCCTTGTGGCAAGCACTGCAGTTGCCCCCTATTAACTGGTATGACGTCTTGTTGGTGAAATCACTGGGAGCATGGTCGTGGCATACAAAACAGCTCACATTACCATGACCCGGGACCTGGGGTGGATTTACCACTTTAGGATTAGAGGTATCATTAACAATGGTTGTGGTATCTGATGCCGGAATACTGTTTTCTAACAACATGACCTGTTTGGAACTGTTCTCATGGCAATCCAGACAGGATACAATCGTATTTCCTATGTAGGTCAAATTGGAATTGGTGTGCCCGTGGCAGTTGGCACAGGAAGCGTTTCCGTGACCAAGGACCGGAGGTGCGGTAACGATCCAGGGAGTACTGGAATTATCCACCACATCGGTATTTGCATTCTTGGGAATCGTGTCATTTATCAGGGTAACGTTCCTGGTGTTGTTCATGTGGCAGGCACCACAATCGGGACCCAGGAAATCTTCAACGTTCTTGAAGTCGCTGGGGGCATGGGTATGGCATTCCAGGCAGGTAACATTGCCGTGTCCTTTCACCTGCGGCGGCCTGACTGTCCAAACATTACCACTCCGGCTTAAAGGAAGGGTTCCGTTCGATGCAGGGTTATTGTATTTCAGAAGGTCTACTTGTGCAGAAGAGTTCTCGTGGCACCCCAGACAGTCATCTGCCGAATCTCCCACAAAGGTAAGCTTTGAATTGGTATGCCCGTGACATGCCTTGCACTCGGTATTGCCGTGTCCTAATACCTGTGGCGGTGTAATGTCAGAACCATTGGTGGCATTCACCGGTGCCACTGCAGGATTAATATGGCAACCGGTACAATCCTGGCCAAAATTCAGTACCAGCTGGGAAGGACTGTGCCCGTGACAGACAAAACAACTGACATTACCATGACCGACCACCTGGACAGCATGGGGTTCTCCGAGAATTTCGTCACGTGCTTCAATACTGGTATTCTTATTCGAGGGAACAATACTGTGGCATGTGGTACAGATACTCTCATTCTGGATAGATCCTACCAGTTCTGTATCTGATGTATCTACCTCTATGTTTGTATGGAGCTCATACGCAAAGGTTGCATTCTTATGACAGAACATACACTGGGTGGCATTCAGGCCAAAGGTCTGGTCAAGGTGGATCTTTCCCGGATGACCGAGGCCTACCGGCAGGGGTTTAGAATCGTTCAAGGGATTACCGTGACACCTCAGGCAATCCAGGTGGATGGATTCATTATACGTTGTCGTGATACTGTTCTGGCCGTGGATACGGTGCTGGTGACAACCGTTACATCCGCCTTTGGCTGAAAGTTCGTTCTTCAGGTCATGAGGACTATCATGGCATTTCAGGCATGTAGATGCTTTTTCATAGTCTGAAAAAGTATCATCTACCTGACCGTGTCCGCTGTCACGGTGACAGTCCATGCATACATAGTTCCACTGTTTGTCATGGGGTTCGGTCATGCTGTGACAAACACTGCATTCTGTTATCTTTGCACCGTTCATGGGTATTTCCACAAGGGTGGTATCATTACCGTGGCCGATGTTGCGTACGACCAGATGACCATTCTCCATGTAATGGCATTCCAGGCATTTGTCGGGTTCGGATGCAGTGGTATTACCGTGGCTCTGGGTCTGGTGGCAGGTATTGCATGAAGGGGAAGGTTGCAGGGTATGCATTCCTCCGTGACATGTCCCGCATTCAACCTCCTGGTACTGGGTATGGGTACCTTTGCGTTCGACATGCAGGTCATCAAGATAAATAGTACCACTATCCGAATCATAATTCTCAAGCTGTATCCGAAGCATATCAGCATGGGAAATATACAGAATTTCAAGTTCGCTCAGTGATGTTATAGGGATATCGACCTCTTGCCAGCCAGACCAGTTCAGATGCCGGGCAGCACTGTAGTGCCATTTACCTGACTTGTTGTTCCTGATACTGACCTGGAACTGGGTATTATCGTCTGCAGGATTGCCATACAACCAAAACTTGATACTGGTAGCATTGCTGAATTCAAGGCCTGCACGGTCAACATATATCCTGCCCACACCAAGAGC
>JAHYIS010000044.1 GCA_019429385.1 ANME-2 cluster archaeon
GGTTCAGGAAGTTTTGGCAGGTAAGTTTGTGTGGAAATTTCCACAGTATGTCCAATGAGGATGTGTCGAACCATTTCTGCATGGAATTTTCTGATAGTGCTCCATCACATCGACCGATGATGTTTAAAAGGAGATATTCACCAACTGTCAACCCTTCAATTTTCTTTTTGTCGGTGTGTTTGTTTACGGTTTCAATGAAGTTTAGTTCATCTGATATGGAAAGCAAGGCTGCTGTTTTACCATATTGAAATGATTTTAATTTGATGTGAGGTAATTCTGCTGCTTTTTCTTTCAGTTCTACAATCTTTTCTGCGGTTCCAAGGTACTTTTGCCAGACTTGTTTGGGTTTGCCATCAACTCGGGCCATTTCCACAGCATACCAATAGGTATGACCTTTGATGTTCTTTTTCTTTAGTGATACCATATTATTGTATTAGGTCATACACATATAAGTAGATATCTATGATTATCAATAGCAATAAAGTTATTATTGTGATATAAAAAGTTAGGCCATACACTTATAAAATTGCAGCATAGTCGCATGCTAACGATTTTCAATGAAAATTAGGCATCAATTCGTGTATCTTTGAAAGTCAAGTTAGATAAAGATCAAAATAAAGAAATGTTACTTAGGATTATTGGTGAAGAATTAGACGATAATTTCTATATCATAACAACGTATAAAACATCAAAGATAGATAAATATTGGAAAGGAGAAAATTATGAAAGCAGTCTATGATCCCGAAACAGATACTCTTACTTTAATTCTTAGGGATATACCAATTGCAGAAAGTGATGAGATAAAAGAAGGTCTTATAATCGATTATAGTGAAGATAATAAGATTGTATCAATCGAAATGCTTGATGCATCTGAAAACGTAGCCGAACCTCAAGCTTTTTCCTATGAGATTAAAGGTCGAAAAGCTACTGCGTGATTTATTTTAATTATATAAACATATTATCACATATCAGCTGCTAATCCGAACCCTCCTTCAGCTCTCCTGCCGCCCCTTCACTTTCACTTTACAGGGTGCCCCTCCCGGTCTGCTCCGCCTGCCCTTGTGGTGTGGGGGCTGGCAGGCGCTTTTCGATTAATCTGGCGGTCCTGGGGTATGGTTATGTATAGCTGCCACTGCCACCAATGCCCGAAAGGGCAGCAAGGTGGCAGCCAACCTTGTGGATTTTTGTGACTATGGAAAGCCAACTAATCCTTCCCCAGCGACCTCGCGAACCGAATACTATCGCACACTTCACCCTCAAAGTTCACAATAACCACCTCCACCCTTCCCCCCTCAACCCTCACCTCAGCAGCACTCGGCTCGGACTGTCTGGGCGAGGTTGGACTGCCCGGGCACAGCAAGGTGATATCCCCGCTCTTGTGTAGCTGTGGTCTGTGGATATGCCCGAAGATGAGCAGGTCGACCTCCAGTTCCCTTGCAAAATAACCCAGTCCTGTCATGTCAGAAACAGAAAGCTGGCCCTGGTGGGTCACACCTATCCTGACGCCTTCAGCCTCAAAAGTGGTATGCTGGGGAAGTATATGCCTGAGTTCAGGCGGGTCCATATTGCCTGCCACGCCCACCAGGCGGTTGATATCCCGCAGTTCATGGTAACATTGCAGGGACACGAAATCCCCGGCATGGACCACCATATCCGAAGAAGCAAGCATATCCAGCAGGGGTGCAGGCAGCATCTCTACTGGCTGGCCCGGTTTTAAGTGGGTATCAGAGATGACGCTGATCTTCATGGAGAATAATTGGGACCGGTATGGTATAATAGTATCGAGGACGGGACCGAACAGATTCATGCCATTCCAATGATTTATTATACATTAGAAACATTGTTCAATTGACGATATACGGGAGAAAAATGGAGTCTATTATCGAGATACGGTCCGTATCCAAGAACTACGGGGATTTCAGGGCATTACATGACATTTCCCTGGATATTGAAAAAGGAATTATTTTCGGACTGCTTGGACCGAACGGTGCAGGAAAATCAACCCTGATAAAAATACTCTCATGCCAGGCGCGACCTTCGTCCGGTTCTGTATATATTTCAGGGCTGGATGTGGTATCAGATAAAAAGGACGTCCTCTCCATCATAGGCGTGGTACCCCAGGAGAACAGCTTCTATGACGAGCTTACCATATCCGAAAACCTGATGTATTTCGGTTCACTGTACGGAGTTGCAGAAATTGACATTAAAAAAAGGAGCCATCATATCCTGGAGATGCTCCAGCTGAGCCAGAAGAGCTCTGCCCGGGCCAGTACCCTGTCCGGAGGCATGAAAACCAGGCTCAACATCGCCTGCGCCCTGATACACAAACCGGAAGTGCTCATACTGGACGAGCCCAGTGTGGGGCTTGACCCTGTTTCCAGGAAGGCTCTGTGGGATACCATCAGGGAAGTGAACAGGGAGGGGACCACGATACTTATCACCACGCATTATATGGAAGAAGCTGACCTGCTCTCTGACAGGATACTCATAATGCACAGGGGCACTATCGTTGTGGAGGGGACATCTGAAGACCTGAAGAACACAGTGGGTGAGCGGGTCATCCAGATAACGAGCACACCAGGGAATTACCAGGCCCTCACAGAACGATTGGGCACACTTGATTGTGTGGCATCCTGTGTTGTATCTGAAAAAGGGCTGCAAATAACGCTCAATAACGAGCAGGCACTGGCACAGGTCATTGATATCGTTGAATCCGGGAGCGAGCATATAACCAACATTGAATCCAACCGGCCCAGCCTTGAGAACGTGTTCATTCATTTTGCCAGGGAGGAGTGGCATTGACCATTGCCTCTGTCATTAAAAAAGATCTGAAGATATATTCCCGTCACACCAGGACAGTCCTGCTGATTTTCCTGGCACCCATACTTATTATGATATTGATAGGGTCGGTATTCTCTGGAGGTACTGACCAGGGACTGAAGGATATCAGACTGGGTGTGGGCGGGGGGTCACAACTCGGCAGGGAAATAATCCAGGAACTGAACAGCAGCCAGATGTTCCTTATTACTGAGGAGAATACCTCGGACCCGGGTGTTATTGAAGATGGCGTAAGGAGCGGGAAATACAGTGCAGGCATCTTCATACCCGTAGATGAGACCCAGGCCATGAAATTGTATATTGACAATTCCAGGGTCCAGATTGCGCCGGTCATATCCACGGTGTTCATTACCACGACTGAGAAGATGTCCTACGAACTCACCCTCGGCTTTATCAGCCATTTGTGGGAAGAACTGGGCCAGATGGAGAGAAAACTTGACCCTTTGCAGGAAGGGATCATTTCAATTAACAGCAGTATCAGTTCCCTGAACAGCAGTACTCAGGACGTGGTTCTGGCACTGGATGAGATAAACGCGACCCAGCTGCAGTTTTCGGTCGAAGAGATGAAACAGACCCTTTCCCAGATGAAGGTCGACCTGAACCGGACCGCAGCAGACATTGCTATCACACGGCAGGAGATACAACAGCTGGATACGAATGTAAACCTCATCAACAATGATGCTGTCCTGTTAAGGGATGAAATGAAGGTGGTTGTCGATGATATCAATAATGCTGATGCTGCACTGCTGGACCTCCAGTCAGGTTTGCAGCAGACCTATGACCTCACCTGCACGATCGACCCGTCAAAGCCACAATGTATTACCCTGTCTGCCACCATCCAGCAGGTGCAGGATACCAGGAACTTGCTGCAGGAGCGCACCGCTCCGGTGACCTCCCTGTACAACAGTCTTGATAGCGTGGCACAGACCAGTGCACAATTGCATGAAAAACTGAACATGACAGATGCCCGCCTCCAGGAGATGCAGGCTTCCATTGATGGCTACACGCTCGAGATAGCCAATATCAGTGAGAATATTGCTGATATGGAGAATGTGGTTGCCACCCTGGAGAACATGAAGGACAATTCGGCAAATACCTCCCGGCAGATGCATGATATGTCGATGAGTATGGCCAACAGTACAGCTTCGCTGGTATCAGAGATCGGGAAGACCAGGAATATTATCAATGAAGTGACTACGAAATCACCCACAGATGTTGCCGCCCCTGTACGAATGGAAATGGAAAAAGTGTTCAAGGATAAGTCCCAGCTTGATTTCCTGATGCCTGGCATCATATCCATTGTACTGATGTTCATCTCCTTTATGCTGGCATCCATCACAATCATACAGGAGAGGTCCCAGAAAACCCTGATACGCACGCTGCTCACACCCCTGAGCCTTGAAGAGTTCCTCTTTGCCAAGACCTTTGCGCTGATACTCATTGCCCTGTTGCAGGGCATCATCATGGTCATAGTGGCATTCCTGCTCTACGGGGTGTTCATTCCGGTTTCCCAGTGGGGAGGACTGTTCCTGGTGATTCTGGTGTATTCGGCTTCCTTCATCGGTATCGGGATGGCGCTGGCCACGCTGGCCGATTCCGAGAACACCGCAATGCTGATGTCCCTGGTACTGAGCATACCCATGCTGTTCCTGTGCGGTATGTTCTTCCCGTTCGAGACCATGCCTCCGCTGATGGCATGGCTGGGTAATGCCCTCCCCATCACAATGGGTATCAGGGCACTTGATTCGATACTGATATACCAGCAGGGGTCTGGTGTGCTGATTGGGTACCTGACACCGCTGCTGGGTTATGGTGTGGCCGGGCTGGGGCTGGCGTATGTGCTGCTGAGACGGGAAGTGATGGGGTGAAGCTCTCTTACTCAAAATTGAAAATAACAATAAAGGTAATCTATCCATCAATAAGAGATTATTTTTACCTTGAGTGACACTCAATAACTATATGGAAATACGATTTCACAATAAACCTGAGATGAAAAAGCCCAACATGCTGGTAGGTCTTCCCGGAATGGGAATGGTCGCCAGGAATACTGTTACCTCTTTTCTTGAACTCCTGAAACCTGAATTGTTCGCTGATATCCATGTGCCCTATCTCTCCCCTTCTCTTGCTCTTTTTGAGAAGGGACTGGTGGTACCCATGGAAAGGGAAGAAAGTCTCTTCAAGTTCTACTATTCACGTGAGAAGAACATCATACTCTTTACCGGTGAGATGCAGTTCGGCCTTATGACACAGGATAATGAACTGGCACAAAAGATCGTTGAAGTAGCAAAGCAGTGTGATGTTGATACCATCTATACCGTTATTGCAACGCATGTGGAAGGATATGTTGATGACCCGAAGGTATTTGCCGTGGCAACGTCCCAGGAGCTCCTTGATCATTTGAAATCCGAGTCCGTTGAAATAGCTGCCGGCAGTATGCAAATATCGGGAGTGAACGGTCTTGTTATTGAATATGCACAGCGGATGGGAATGAATGGCATAGCTCTGTTGAGCGAGACTGCTTTTCCCCAGGCACTGGACATAAAGGCGTGCTATGCAGGATTGAAAAAAGCGTCTGAATTGCTTGGAATCGAGATTGACATGAGCATAATTCAGGAAGAAGCAAGGAAATTCGAAGAAGGATTCAAGAAGTACATGAAAGAAATGCAGGTTAAAAAGAGCAGCGATGAAGATTTGAGTTATATTGGCTGACAGAGTAGACCTTGATACCCACTCTGGTATACCGGCAGGTCATTTCGATAAGAACATTTTCACCAGAACTGCCCCGAAACCAAGCACAAATAAGCTGAACAGCGCCTGCATGAGAGCCTTGTACCTGGGATCGAACAGGTCCGCAATTGCCCGTTCCATATTAAAAAAGAACGACAATAAAGCGATGAACATCAAAAATACCAGCATAACAACAACTGAGGCATTAATGAATTTCTTGAATGAATTTTCCCGTCCTTCCTTTAGTTGTTCATCGCTCATGGCATTCAACTCTTTTTCTTCCTGAGCATGATACTGACTACCAGCAATAAAGCTAAGAGTGCAACCATTCCCTGGAATCCCGGTTCTTTTGTGGGAATTGGTGAAGGGGCTGCCGTCGCCGTTGCCACGGGGGGTTTTCCTTCCTCGACAATGCCATAGGTCATAGGAGTATTGAACTTTATTTCATTGAGTCTGATCTTCTCATCGACTATTCCGCTGGCAACAGTCCTTCCATTTTCCAGGATATGTACGGAAAATGAATATTCACTATTCTTTGGAAGGATAAAGGTTACATCGCCCCTGACCCGTCCTGAACCTTTGATGATGCCGATTTCATCGACCTCGGTATATACTGAATAAGGATCGACGGTTGCCCTGACTTCCATGGTCAGAGGTTCTGAATCCCCGCCCTGGTTATAAATGCTTGGGGAAACATCAACAACAACTTTCGAGATACCATCCACAAATTGTCTGATTACCAGGTTCATGTCATTGATAACGATATCTGATGGTTCTTTTGTGTCCTGCATGGCTTTGACAGTTATAAATTCTCCATACGTATTGAGGATATTCCCGTTCTCAAGCAGCTCAACTTCCACCAGGTATTCTCCCGGTTCCTGAACGGCCATGGATATACTGTAGTGCGATTGCGAATTGCTTTTAACGTATCCGATATCTGCTTCTTTTTCAGCTACATTGAGATGGGTGGAAGGTTCTTGCACTTTAACTCTCAGAGAAAGAGAACTGCTATCTTTCGCCAGGTCATTCTGTATATAAGTGGTTATCGTAAGTTCGGTTCCTGTGTCTTTTGGAACAGAGAGAACATCCATACTTGAGATATGGATGTCATCGTATTCCCGAAGGCATCCGCTAAAAATGAGACTGATGGAAATGAAAACAAAAAGGAAAAATGTTATCAGTCTCATTGTATCACGGTTATAGTTTCACTTTCAGGGTCAGCACTTCAGAATCTATCACCCTGTCTTTATACAACAGTGATACGTACACATCTGTTTCACCGTTTGGTGAATCCTTCTTCACAGGGACAAATAATCCGGTTGTATAGGATGTCCCGCTTCGTGCCATTGCCTGGTCTATTGAAACGCTGCCATTGTTGCTAATTCTTTCATTTTCTACATTATACCGTACGACCAGGGTATCCTCGTCTATCGTGGTCTGTCCGTTATTAATCACATAAAAGGATATTGAGGTGTTCTCGCCTTTCTTGAGTTCCCATTTTTCCATTCTGGGGTCAAGCAGATGCTGCATATCCTTTACAAAACCCACGGATTGCAGTTCTGCATCAGGATACACAAAGGTTTCAACGGGAACGGTCTTTGTCTGGACGATAGGCTTACCCTTCTCATTCATTCCGGAAGCATAGGATATGGTAAGGTCAGTGGTATCCGAGGCAGCGGTAAATCCTGGTGACCTGGCCTGGAAACTTATCGATGCAGAACTGCTGGCATCATCTGTCCTTCCCGGAATATTCACCGTTCCGCTCTGGTCAACGCCAAACTTGCCAAACGAGGTCACTGTGACTGAATCAATTGGTTTATCGGCATTGTTGCTGATGACGATTTTCACATTATGTTCTTTAAATTCCGCCATCGATACATAAATACTGCTTATTGAAACGTTATCCGGATTGACCGGGTCAACGGGTTCTTTATTCGATGTACAACCTGAGATTAACAATATTGATAAAATCACAAGACTGATAAAAATCATTCGATTCATTATACTCACCTTACCAATAATTCACATTTATACAATACATACTTTTTTGTTATGTAATTAAATTAGTTGGCATATATATTTATATTTTTTTCAGCTATTCAAGGTCTGTAGATAAGAAGATAATCCGGCTCAAATCCCCCAATCTTAAATACTTCCTTACACAATTATGTTTAATGGCACAAACAAACAAGTCAATAATGAGTCCCGTCATCGCAAATATCCTCTCAGGATACGACAGGGACAACCTCACAATAGCAACCGTTACCAGCCACACCAGTTTGCAGATATTCGACGGCGCGCGCAAGGAAGGCTTAAAGACCATTGGCATCTGCATTGGCAAACCCCCTAAATTCTATGACGCTTTTCCCCTGGCCAAACCCGATGAGTTCCTGGTCGTTGATAACTATGCCAACATCCTGGATGTCGCCCCGGAACTGGCAGCAAAGAACGCCATCGTTATCCCCCACGGTTCATTCGTGGAATATATGGGTCATAAGAACTTCATGAACCTGGAACTGCCATCCTTTGGCAACCGCAATGTACTGGAATGGGAGTCTGACCGCAACAAGGAGCGCCAGTGGCTGGAAGGCGCCGGCATATCAATGCCAAAAAATATAGACGACCCCAGGGATATCAATTTTCCGGTCATGGTAAAATACCACGGTGCCAAGGGTGGCAGGGGCTTCTTTGTGGCCAAGAACAAAGCAGAATTCTACCAGCGTCTGGACGAGTCTCAACCCTACACCATCCAGGAGTTCATAGTGGGGACCCGCTATTACCTGCACTACTTCTATTCACCTTTACCCACGAAGGGATATGCCCTGAGCAAAGGCACCCTTGAACTTATGAGCATGGACCGGCGCGTGGAATCAAATGCAGACGAGATATTCAGGCTGGGCTCGCCCCGTGAACTTGAGGACGCAGGCGTATATCCCTCCTTCGTGGTCACAGGTAATATACCTCTGGTCGCGCGCGAATCCCTGTTACCCAAGATATTTGAGCTGGGAGAGCAGGTGGTGGAGAGGTCCCTTGACCTGTTCGGCGGTATGATAGGACCGTTCTGCCTTGAGACCGTATGTACCGATAAACTGGAATTCCGCATCTTCGAGATATCGGCGCGTATCGTAGCAGGTACTAACCTGTACATGTCAGGTTCACCCTACTCTGAGCTTATCGGACCCAACTTTTCAACGGGCCGCAGGATAGCCAGGGAGATAAAGAAGGCAGTGAAGTATGACAAACTTGAAGAGGTTCTGTCTTGAATGGAACATATGACGTTATAATCGTGGGAGCAGGCCCTGCCGGTATGTTTGCGGCGCATGAACTGCCGGGTCGGGACCTTTCAATATGTATCATCGAACAGGGGCAGGATATATTCACCCGCACATGTGACATGGCCATGATTAGCAGGTGTACCCACTGCGAACCCTGTGCTATCATGTGCGGTGTGGGGGGCGCCGGAACTTTCAGCGATGGCACGCTAAACCTGAGACCCGATATCGGCGGCGACCTGAGCGAGTTTACCCATGACCGGGATGCGGCCTGGGCACTGGTGGATGAGGTAGACCGGATATTTTTACACTATGGCGCACCTGAAGCACTGAACAGGCCGGACAATAGCGAGATAGAGTGTCTGAAACGCAGGGCCGCCTCTGCCGGTGCCAGGTTCGTAGATATCCCCCAGCGGCACATAGGTTCTGACAGGACACCTGAACTTATAAAAAAAATAAAAGACCACCTGGTTGGGGAAGGTATCCATTTCATGCTTGAAACCACCGTCACCGACCTGGTGGTAAACGAAGGGCAGTGTACCGGTGTGGTACTCAAAGACGGGAGCACTGTTGAGGCAAAGACCGTCCTGCTCGCTCCGGGACGGGTGGGTGCATCCTGGGTGGACGAGATGGTGAAACGTCACAGTATCCGCGCCCGTTATGCTGGTATCGATATCGGGGTCAGGGTGGAAGTCCCGGCTATTATAATGGAACCGGTGACCGCTATAAACCGCGACCCCAAGTTCCATATCATGAGTCGCAAATACGATGACTTTGTCAGGACCTTTTGCACCAACCATCACGGTTTTGTGGTCAAGGAAGAATATGAAGGATTCATAGCCACGAACGGGCACTCAATGAAGGATGCCCGTTCAGATAATACTAACTTCGCTTTCCTGGTACGCATTGAACTCACCCACCCCATAGAGAACACTACCAGGTACGGCCGTTCGGTCGCCAAACTGGCCACCACTATTGGCGGAGGTAAACCTGTGCTGCAGCGCATGGGCGACCTGCGCCGGGGCCGGCGCTCTACAACGGAACGCATCAGGCGAAATCCTGTCACCAATACCCTGAAGGATGTAACGCCCGGTGATATCAGCATGGCAATGCCCCACCGCATCGTTATGGACATCATTGAGGGTTTGGAAGTACTCAACCAGATAATCCCGGGCGTTGCATCTGATTCAACGCTGCTCTATGCCCCCGAGATAAAGTTCTATGCCATGCGCCTGGAAGTGGACCGGCAGATGATGACAAGCATTAAGGGACTGTATGCTGCAGGGGACGGGGCCGGGCTGTCCAGGGACATCGTGAACGCAGCGGCCACAGGCATACTGGCCGCCCGCGGGATAACAAATAACCAGTAGGTGGGTAATCATGGATCTTAAAGAGTTCCTTGGACACGAGTGGGTCGACGCTTACCTGATGCATTCCAACAGCACCTACAGTGCTGATATGTATTACACGACCCGGTTCTTGGCAGGCGATGCCTTCACTTACCTTAATTGTGGCCATGAGGTGCTGATGGTCTCAGGCATGGAAAAAGGGCGGGCTGAAAAAGAATCCGGGATAGCTGATATCAGGTCATCTTCGGATTACGGTCTCAAGGAAGAAGCAAAAGCGTACAAGGACAGCGGAGAGGCATACTGCAGAGTGCTCGCACGGCTCCTTAAGGACGAAGGATTGCACAAAGTGGCTGTACCCAGGGATTTCCCCGTGTTCTATGCCGACTGCCTCGAAAGGGCAGGATTCCAAATAACCTGTGTCAAAAGCCCTGTCATAGAACAGAGAGAGATAAAGACCGAAGGTGAGATACAGGCAATAACCACTGCCCAGCGCGCCTGTGAACAGGCTACTGCAAGGGCAGTTGAAGTCATAAGTAAGGCAGAAACCGTAAACGGTGAACTGATGACAAAAGGTAAACCTTTAACGTCTGAAGCTGTAAGGGCAGTCATACACCACTCCCTGCTGGATGCGGGATGTGAAGCCGATAGTACCATTGTTGCATGCGGTCCCCGCAGTTCCGACCCGCACTGGCAAGGTGAAGGCGTGCTGATGGCTGACCTGCCCATTGTGCTGGACGTGTTTCCCAGGCACGCGGTACACAGGTATTACAGCGACATGAGCCGCACCGTTATCAGGGGCGAGCCGGACCCTACGATAGTTGAAATGCACCAGGCTGTGCTCTCGGCGCAGGAAGCTGCATTTGGCCTCATAGGACCAGGGGTAAACGGCAGTGAGGTACACCAGGCAGTTTGCGATACCTTCACCGATGCAGGATTCTCTGTAGGAGACGGGGAAGGATTCATCCATTCCACAGGCCACGGCGTGGGTCTTGATGTCCATGAACGGCCAGGGCTTGGCCTGCAGGATGTGGTACTGGAAGCAGGGAACGTGGTCACTGTCGAACCTGGACTTTACTACAGGGACGTGGGTGGTGTGAGGGTCGAAGACATTGTCGTGGTCACTGCAAGTGGATGCAAGAACTTAACTACATTTGACAAGAATCTACGGATATAATAATCAAGGTGATACTTATGGATAAAAAGCAGGATGAAGAACAAATGCTGGAAGATATCGACCAGATCATTGAGAAATATGTAACCGCAGGGAAGATACTGTCACAGGTAAGGGAAAAGACAGCCAGACAGGTCACCGTTGGCGCAAACCTGTATGATGTGGCTCGATTTGGCGAGGACATGATACGCGAGCAGGGCGGTGAACCTGCTTTTCCCATAAACATTTCCTGTAACGAGGAAGCAGCTCATGCCACACCCAAAAAGGATGATACGGCGGTGTTCGGTGAGGATATGGTCAAACTGGACATTGGGGTGCATGTTGACGGTTTCATCGCAGATACTGCAAAAACCGTTGACCTCTCAGGCAATCCTGAACTGGTGGAAGCAGCCGAGGCTGCCCTTGAAGCCGCTATCAAGGCCATACATGCCGGAATCAACACTGCAGAGCTTGGATTGATAATCAATGATACTATTACCGGGTTCGGGTATAAGCCAGTAGCCAACCTGACCGGACACGGCCTGGCCCAGTACATGCAACATGTCCCGCCCAGCATTCCCAATATCCCTATTGATAAAGGGGTCGCTCTTGAGGTTGGACAGGTTGTAGCTATTGAACCCTTTGCCACGAACGGCCAGGGGTACGTGACCGAAGGTGCCAGCACAGAGATATATCACATTGTTGGTACCAGGCCTATCCGTGCACCTGCAGCCAGGGTTTTGCTCAAAGAGATCGAAGCATACCAGACCCTACCCTTTGCCAAACGCTGGCTCAGCTCAAAGCACCTGGATTTTGCACTGCTCCAGCTGGAAAAGAACGGAAACATCTCGTCATATCCGGTACTGAAAGAGGAAAAAGGGGCTTTGGTCTCCCAGGCAGAACATACCGTCATCGTGGAAGAGGACGGCTGTAAAGTGATCACCCGATAAAGGTAAAGCGACCACCAGGTAATTATGAACGGACCGTAGACATGAACAGGCATGGAATAATAGCTGGATTGCTGTTTATAACTGCATGCATATCAATGATAACTTCAGTCCATGCAGAATATGGATGGACCAACGAGATAATTATCTACAGTAATGGTATGCAATGGGAATATACCGAGCATATCTCAGGCATGGATTCCTACGTGTTCAAATATGACATTGATAAAAAGCAGGGCAATAAGGATGACTTTGTCAGTGCATGGGAACTGTTGAAGATGGATAAACACCTGAGGAACAAGTTCAGGACCTCAATTGAACAGAAAATGGATGTGAAAATAGACAATTCATCACATGGCATTACGATACGGGATATCGATGCTACTCTTTCTGCCGGGGCACTTGGGCCGGATGAAGCCCTGACCAATTTTACAAACACCTACCAGGTAATGTATGAGTTTGAAGAAGGGCTGCTCCAAAATGGCAGCACGGTCTGGCTACTGGGTGAGCCTGATAGTGAACTATCAATTACGTTCCCGGAAGGTACACAGATTATTTCAACCCATAATTTTGGGAACGTGACTCTGTATCGGAGGAAAGTCTCGGGCAGGTTCCCCCAAGGTTCGAACCGGACACAAACCACTGAAGGAGCAGTGATCACATACCACATCAACCGGACGTTGACGGAATCTTCTCTTAAGGGCCCTGGCGATACCTATCCTGTGGCCGGGGAGAATGAACATGTATCAGCCACTCCCGCACCTACCTTCCCGGTTCCGTTCATGACAGCCGCAACCACGCTATTTGTGATTGCAGCCGCACGAATGTTATCAAAAGATTGAATAGGTGTTACGTAAATTTATAATCAGTTAACCCTGAATTCATGGGAGAAACACAAACATGAACAGTACCATACATCCTGAAGACGTTTGCATTTTTATTCCCACATTGAACGAATCCCACACCATAGGCGGTCTTATTCACGAATTCAAGTCACTGGGGTTTTCCAATATCCTGGTCATGGACGGCCACAGCAAAGACAATACAGCCGACATTGCCAGGAAAGCAGGCGCTCATGTGGTGATGCAGACCGGTAAGGGAAAAGGGCAGGCAGTGATACAGGCTTTTGATACTATCGACAGCCCTTACATTATCATGATAGACGGCGATGGTACATACCTGCCTGATGAGGTGAACCGTTTTATTGAAGCTTTTGAGCAGGGTGCCGGACACATTATCGGTGACCGTTTCGCTAATCCGGGTAAAGGTGCCTTTACGAAGCTAAATTCCATGGGGAACAGGATACTGAACAAAATGTTCGGGTTCGCATACGGGGAGTGGCTCTCAGACATTCTTTCAGGATACAGGGGATTTACCCGCGAGACGATATCCAGGCTGGTATTGAACCAGACCGGGTTTGAGATAGAGACTGAGATGACCGTGGAATGTGTCAGGAATGAAGTTGATATACGAGTGGTTCCTATTACTTACCTGGCAAGGGCAGATGATGCTGCGGCAACAAAATTAAATCCCCTTACAGATGGGCTCAGGATAGGGAGGACGATATTCAATATGGCAAAGATGAACAACCCTTTGTTTTATTTTAGTGTAATGGGTGGAGTAACCGTTTTTATTGGATTTATAGTGGGAATCTATGTAGTAAATGAATGGCTTGCCAATGTTAATCATGTCCTGCTGGCATTACTGACAACACTTATTATCATGAGCGGCCTGCAGATGTTCATATTTGCCATGATGGGGGACCTGATAGTATCCCTCCATAAAGAGACCATGAGGGCTTTGAGGAAGTACAAGGAATAATAACAATATACCGGTGAATTGATTTAAAAAAAAGAAGAACCCAGGGCGTGAGACCCTATTAATTCATATTGACATTTTTTTAATCCTGTTCATTTGCCAAGTTCTTCAAACATCTTCCTGATAAAAATAGCTGAGACGAAGGCGTATACTGCTGCACTTACCAGACCCACATCCATGATAGCCTGAAGAGGTACAGCATAGTCTTTCAAGAATGTAACCTTTGCAAAGTTTGCAACTGCATATACTGCTATTGAACCGGTAAATGCGGAAAGGAACATCCAGAAATACGACGCACCGGCAGTCGCATACCATAGTTTTCGTGTGATATAAGCGATGCCTCCACTGACAATAAGGACAATAAAAGACAATGTTACCAATAAGAGATTCAAGGAAGTATAGAACGCTTCAAAATCAGATGGCATGTTCTACTCCTCCTTTTTGAACGGTTCATATATTTTATAGGTTGAATAAAACATGCAAATCATGCCTATCGGTAAAACAATGTCCTTTATGAGGCCAAAAAGATGATAATCAAAGAATACCTGTAATACTCCGCAAAAACCGAATACAAATAACAGGAACGTCCCAAAAGCAAACATATTCCATTCAGTCATGTCCATTGTCAGGAAAGTAGAGTACAGGGATTGTCCCAGTATCAGCAACGCTGCAGTGAAAAACAAATACGTGAACCAGTTCGTATACATTCCCTGGTCGCTATCCATCGATAGTGTCCTGTTAGCTGCAATATCGTTATCTGTTGCCGGAAAGATGTATCCAAGCAATATGAACAGCAATAGTATACATGCTGTGCCACCATAGAATATTTCGTTTGAATGTTTACTTATCGATACCATTTTTTCTCACCTGTTTATTTCAATCCATGCTTATCATAAAGGTCGTCTAAGAATTTCCTGGCTTTTGTCTCCCCCATCATTTTTGCCATTATTCCGCATGCAAGGATGTTAAAAACCGATTTTAACTCCTGAGCATTCCGTGTATCACGGTTTGCACCGATCTGTTGAAAGGCTTCAGTGACTATGACCTCGGCCCGCTTATCACCGTACATTATCCTTACCTTTCCCTTGACAGCCTGGCACAAAGCAACCCTTACTTCATCAGGCACTTCTCCGGTTTCCGGGTGTATCATGGAACCAGATTCTTTTACGGCGGGGGCAGAGGAAGAAGGCACTTCATGTGCAGGGGGTGAAATTTCCTGTCCTGAGCCAGGCTCTGCTTCGTGGACCGTTGCCGATGCAGTACCAGAAGTGGTTTTAGCTGCCGGATTTTGAGTTCCTTGTGCATCTTTCCTCATGGCTGCCAGATCTTCCGGTTTGATTGTCGTGATAGCTTTTTTCACAATCAGGTTCAATAATGATTCATCTGCATGCTTGGATGTAAAAGTCCCAAAAATATAATTTTTATTGACTGCCAATTGAATATATCCCTGGTCGGCCTTCACCTCCAGGCTGTTTATGGGAATTCTGGACCTAAAAATGTCAATAAGCTGGAACAAGCCACTGGAAGACTGGAACAATTCGTTTTCAAAAAGCTTGGGCACGTCATGAGCTATTATCTCACCATTCATGTTCATGAGATATGAACCAACAACACCATCAACGGTATTCCTGATGTCTTCAAAAATATTTGCCATGCCAATCATCTCACTGTTGATATCAGGGCATCGATCTTTTTGTCGACCAGGTCTTCATCGGCATCCTCAACCATGATGACACCAATGTAATACTCATGTTCAATAATGATGAGTATCTTGTAGCCAGGTCCCCGTATGACAGACCTTCGGGCGTTGCCTAAGGTAAACATATTTGTGGCTTCATTAATTGTTGTCCCTGAGAAGCCTATTATTGAATTATCAGCGTCCAATATTTCATGAGAATCAAGTACTGTTCCATCACTTTTCATGATAGATATACCCTTTACTCCCTGAATTTCGGTTAAGCTACTTATAATTGTTTTAGTATCCATCAACAAACCTCAAGTTTAACGTTTTCTTATTCTCCCCGGCCCTGTATTTTCATAGTTAAAATTTTTATAAGAGTATTTATTTTTTAATCTTACTTATATAGTTCGGTAGACGTGTAGCAGCAGACACTAACTTAAACTCATTCAGAACTGATAAACCGTTTCTATATTTCAAATCTACTCGAAATGATTTCGGGGTATTATAATGTAACATTCAGTGCATAAGCCATTTATACAAGAAAATCCTCCCTACGGTCGGATTAACTTGAGACCATGGACTTTGTCCAGGGTGTCTGATATAGTCGAACAAACATAAAGTCATTCTTTATGTACTACAAAAAAACTGCTATGAAAGGAATGGTATTATGAGAATTGCTATCCTTGGCGGAACGGGAAGCATTGGTGGCGGCCTGGCGCTCAGATGGGCTCTGGACCATGAGATCATTATCGGTTCCAGAATGTATGAAAAAGCCGAACTGACAGCCGATGAATACCGTAAGGTGCTGAAAGCTGCATCCGATAAGAGCTGCACCATTTCCGGATGCCTGAATGAAGACGCGGTAACAGATGCCGAAGTAATTGTATTGTCCGTACCCTATGAACATGTTGCAT
>JAHYIS010000045.1 GCA_019429385.1 ANME-2 cluster archaeon
GACTGCATACAGAATCCCTATCATCAGGATGGTCATGAAGGTAAAGTTCAGGGGTTCTTTGAGAGAACCTGACACGGCTATGTCCTGGTAGAACTGGCGGGGATGGGTGATGACGCTGCGGTCGGTGGTGAAATGGTTTATTGAGGAATGCTCCTGTGGGGGCATTGTAAGGAATTATTTAATCGACAGTATTCAAAATTGTTTGTAATTAATCCAATATTTTACTAAAATTTAAAATACGTGCATGAAGTTAGAAAGGAAGGTATGAGTAACAATTCAGTAAAATATGTGAAACATTTAATAAAGAAAGGAGAGGAAAATATGAAATGGGGTATTGGGTTAATAGTTTTATCTATATTTATGTTTTTGTTTATTTTGATGCCAGAGACTGCTGTATTTGAAGTGCCAGAAGGTGCTAAAACCTTTGAATCTCTCGGTTTATCCGAGACATTTAATGGTGATACCACAAAATATCAGACGAAAAATGTTGCTTTGAATATTGCTGAACCAAATGAGACTAAAATGCTAATTGTTACCTTCAGAAGGGATCGTTATTTTTATGCTGGAATATATGTTAATGGACTTCTTGCAACTGAAGAGGTTATTAAAAGAGGTAATAGTGAAACAACAATGACAATACCAGAGGCATTCATAAAAACAGGAAAGAATACAATATACCTGGAATTTACTGATTACCTAGAACAAAACAAGTTCAGCAGTTATCCTCTGACTATAGCCCCAAAATCATATTTCTTGTACGATTATCCGCCAAATAGAGATACTCAAACACAAGTTGAAACTCAACTTGATAGCATTGCATTTTCAATAATCGATAGTAAGAAATCTTCTGCAACATCACCTGAAATAACTATGGAGATTCTAAAAAATCAAAGCGACCCCAACACACTAATTTTTAGTGGTACAGCTTCAAGTGATAGTGGTATTGAGAGTGTAACTGTTAATGGGCAATATGCTGGTACTGAAAATTGGATTGCCCCAATTGAAGTTCGTGGTGATAATAACTATGTCGTTGTAATCAGGGATAATGGGGGCAATACAACAATACAAAATATTAGTTTAAGTAATCCTTCTTCTGAATCAAACCCTAATTATTTTTTAATAATAGCTACAATTATTTCTGCAATTATTGTTACAATTGGGACTATTGGTGCTGTAATTATCACTACTCAAAAAAAGAAGAAAAAGAAACAATCATCCAATTCCAAGTTGACGGAAGGAGGAAAAACGGGCCAAAACAACAAACATAAGATTAAGACAGCACCTCAATCAAAGAAGGATCAGAAAAAAACATGAGAACATCAAATCTACGAGCATCAGCTCGATGCCTGGATTTGAACGTTATAGCAAATTCATGGTAGTGAAAAAACTATCAAACCACACCCTTCAACCCCCACCTCAGTTAATATAACACACACTCCCCCTGTCAAATCCTTGTACCAGCTCCATCCTGAGATCCTTCGGTCTCCACGCCAAATCAGGATAGGCAAGGTTCGGGATAAATCGTGTAGGGTCCTGCGCCAGCTGCGTCGCAAGGTGCGATTCCCCCAGCACCGCGCTTGAGATATCGTACACCATCTGCCTCACCAGTTGCTCATCCAGGTATCCCAGTGAATGAATATACTCGTGCATCAGCACATGGAAGGCAAACGGCTTGTACAGTTCGGGTCGTGTCTCCTTTATTCTCTCAAGAGGGATCCTGTTCATCACAATGAAATTGGAACCCACAGTAAAGAATGCACCCACAAAACCCTCAGGACTGTTCCCCATGTCTGCAAGTCCCAGCATAAGCCCGGCGCGGCTCTTCATCCTGCGGTTCCATACTATTTCCTTCACGAGCTCAAAGATATCGGCCAGGGTGCGCGCACCATCGAGGCGGGCGGGGAAATCTGACCATTTTCCGGTCTTGCTTGTTCTCATAATTAACCTTTGATATGTAATTCGTATGATTACGAACATTATATATGTTGATGCTTCAAAGGTAAATAATTATTGGTCTGACCTTGAAATATAATCCGGAATTGGATTAAGATCTCAACTTTCTCAGACGAATACGTATTTTAGAGAACAGCTTATGGTGGATTAAAAGTGTTGAAATGTCTTTCATTCAATCAAATGATAACTGCTCATTTTGCCAGATATAAACAAAGTAACTTACCCTTATCAGTCCAATTCACACTGAACATCTCATATCCCGTACTCAGGTAATATCAGCAGGTTCATCCGATTGTTTGGGTTCGCTCTTCTTCTCCCCTGTTTCTCCTTTCTCTTCAGCGCGCAGGTTCCTTGAAACTTTCTCCAGCTCATCGGCAATAGCATTCTTTGCGGTTCTGGCCTTTTTCGCGATATCCTTCTGGAATTCCGCAGTTTTTTCAGGTGATGCTTTTTGCGCCACTTCAGTACTGACCCCATAGGCAAGGGCACTCAGGGATATAAGCATATCACCAAAACCCTTCGCAGCATCCCGAACATTTTGCTCCAATGTCTGCGAGGAACCTTTCGTTTCAATATTCTTTATCGTCTTTTTAATATCGTCAAATTTCTTATCTGCAAATGCTTCCCACTCACTCGTGTCTTGAGGTTCTTGCTCCGACATATTTATCACCGATTGAGTATTGTCCCCCCACAGATATTAATATTGCTAAAGGTGGCCAGCATTGAAGATAAATCCCAGGTGTGTACATTGTCTCCTCTCAAGGGTCCATTACCAGGCCCTGTTGCTGACCGATGACGCCGACACGGTAAATGCTGCAGTAACGGCCGGCCTGGATGCATTGCAGCGCACCTACCGGCCGGGGGAGGCGGCAGCCAGGATATCCACAGCAGTTCACCGCAGCGCCTACCGGGCAATGGGTGACCGTGACCCGTATCTGGAAAAGAAAGTGTTGAGCAGGGAACTTGCAAAGGAAATAATGCCCCTGGCACGCTCGCTTGTGGGTGATGGAATATCTGTTGAAGGTTTCCGCCGTGCTGTTGTGGCCGCCACCATAGGCAACACCCTTGATTTCGGAGTGGACGGATTCGATGTGAACGAGCATGATTTCAAAGCTGAGTTCAGGCGGCTGTTCGACCGGGGTCTTGCGGTAGATGATACTGACAGGTTATTGCCGCTACTGGATAATGTGGTATATATTGCAGATAACAGCGGGGAGGTGCTGCTGGATACCCTGGTCATTGAACAGATAAAGGGCATGGGAGGCAGGGTGACGCTCGTTGTGCGCGGTGCGCCCATGCTGAATGATGCTACTATGGAAGACGTGGAGATACATGGTATTGAGGCACAGGTCGACCGGGTGCTTACCACCGGGTCGAACGCCATAGGTGTGTGCCTGGACGAGGCTCCGTCTGAACTGGTCGAGGCTTTTGGAAAGGCATCCCTTATCATCAGCAAGGGTATGGCTAATTATGAGACCATGTCTGAATATGGTTACAGGCCGATTGTCTATTTGCTGCGGACCAAATGCCAGGCAGTGGCAGATGACATGGGGCTGGATACTGACATTCTGGTGGTCAGGCTTGTTTTGTAAGGAAATTAACTATAACAATATTTTTCTATCATGAATGAGAAGTATAACCTCTATCATGACAACAGTCAACTATGTTATCGATAATGGCCTGGTAAATAGATTGACCACGCAGCGAAAATGGCTTGATTCCTATATACCTTCGGTGGTGAGGCGTATAAAGGAACAGGGGATTAATGTTGTATTTGACAGTGAATCGGATTTTGATGTTATGCACATCCATATTCCCATGACACTTGCCTACCGCCTGTCAATGAGTAACAATAATGGCAGCCACAAACCTTCCATATTCCACGGTCACATGACCGAAGATACATTTTTTGTTGGCAGTAAGGTCAAGTATTTTATCAGGCGGTGGTTCAGGAGCATTGCACAGAGGTCAGATGTCATCCTGTGCCCATCAGTATCGGCAGCAGAATATTATCGCAACATTCTTCCTGATGCAGATATCAGGCAGTTGAATTACGGCATTGACCTTGACAGGTATGCGTATTCATACCAGGAGAGGCTTGCATTCAGGCAGCGCTACGGCATTGAAGAAGACAGGACTGTCGTATCCTGTGTGGGCGGCGTACTACAGCGCAAAGGTATTGATGATTTCTGTGATATCGCCACTCGTTTTCCCGATATGCTCTTTATGTGGGTAGGCGGCAGTTTCTATAAAAACAGAGGTATGAACAGTTTATACGGCATGATATCCCGGGAGAACAGCATGGATGTTGCAAAGGTGCCAGAAAATGTCTTATTTACGGATTATACACTTGATGTACCGGCAGCCCTCTCAGCAAGCGATATTTTCTTTTTCCCGTCCCGGCATGAGACCCAGGGGCTTGCCCTGGTGGAAGCTGCGGCCAATTCGCGCCCGATAGTCGCCAGGGACCTGCCCGTGTTCAGGGAGTGGTTGACCCACGGTCACGACTGTCTTGTGGGAACGAACGTGGATGAGTTTACAGCGCTTATAAGATCACTGGCCAATGACAGGGAACTGGCAGACAGAATTGGTAAAGAAGCATGCCGGTCGGCCAGGAAACATCATGACATTGACAGGGCATCCGCATCACTGGCTAGGATTTACCGGGAACTGGCATGATAAGTTTTACTAAATAAGATATTGTTATTTGCTCTGGATAGAATGAGGTGGTTTGCAATGTCCGTTATTAACTATATTACTGACGAGAATACGGTAAACAGGCTGACAAATAACAAAGCCTGGCTTGGAACCTATATACCTGAAGTGACAAAGAGACTGGAAAAAATTGGATTTGACATCGTTTTTGATAGCCAGGAACATTTTGACCTGATGCATATACACATGCCGTTATACCGGGCCTATCGATTAATAAATGATAGTAAACGGGAAGACTTTCCCATCATTTACCACGGCAACGCCACAGAAGATACCTTCAGTGTGGGCAGGGGTACCAAACATTTGTTAAGGAAATGGTTCAAAAAGATAGCCGGTCATTCTGACCTTATTATATGTCCGTCCAGGTCGGCAGAAGAATATTACCGGGAACTTTTGCCTGGCCATGCTATCATGCAGTTGAACTACGGGATTAATCTGGACAAGTATCTTTATTCGGATGAAGCCCGGGCAGCTTTCCGGAAACAGTATGGTATCGGGGAAGATGAGGTGGTGGTTACCTGCGTGGGTGGTCTGTCGGTTCGAAAGGGAATAAAGGAATTCATCAACATTTCAAGGAGACATTCCGAGTTTCGATTCATGTGGGTGGGCGGGGAATATACCCAGCATCCTGGTATTGACCTCTTTTACAGTATGTTTGCAAGGGAGGGGGATTTCAGGGCCGAAGACGTACCTGACAATATCCTGTTGACAGGATATACGCACGATGTGCCTGGAGCGTTATCTGCCAGTGACATTTTTTTCTTTCCATCCAAACAGGAAACCCAGGGTCTTGCACTGGTTGAGGCGGCTGCATGTGGTCTCCCTATTGTCACCAGGGATTTGCCTGTGTTCAGGGAATGGCTCAGCCCGGGGCATGACTGCCTGATGGGCTCTACCGAACAGGAGTTTGAGATGAATATAGTGAAACTTGCCAGTGATACTGCTTTGAGGACGCAGCTTGGCACAGAGGCCCTGAAATCTGCACAAGCACATCATGATATTGAAAAGACAGCATCAAGACTGGGTGTGATATACAGGGAATTGTTGCAGTCATAGAATACTTTCACTCCGCTTACCCCAGGTTTATATTGATGGGAATAGTCATAGCTGTTAATTGTGCACCAAGATACAAAATAACCGTGCACCAGGAGAAATGAGAGATGGATGACAAGATAACAATGATCGAGGAGCTGCCCGGAGTCGGACCGGCCACGGCAGAAAAGTTGAGAGATGCTGGATTTACTACCATAGAAGCCATAGCAGTGGCATCGCCTGCAGACCTTGCACTCAATGCTGATGTCGGAGAGGCAACCGCGTCCAAGATAATTATTGCTGCAAGAAGCGCGGCAGATGTGGGCGGATTCGAGACCGGCGATATGGTACTTAACCGTCGCAAACTGGTGGGTAAACTTACCACTGGTTGTACGGGGTTTGATGAACTGCTGGGCAAAGGGATCGAGACCCAGGCTATCACTGAATTTTACGGGGAGTTCGGGTGCGGCAAGACCCAGATAACCCACCAACTTGCAGTTAATGTCCAGCTTGGCGCCGAGCATGGAGGATTGGATGGTTCAGTGATCATGATAGATACTGAAAACACCTTTCGGCCCGAGAGGATCGCCCAGATGGTTGCAGGAACTTCACACCGTACCGGTGAAGACTATGAGCCGGAAGAGTTCTTGAAGAACATCCATGTGGCGCGGGCGTACAACTCCAACCACCAGATACTTCTTGCAGAATCGGCGAACCAGCTGGCACAGGAGTTAAAGGAAACCGGCAAACCTGTACGTCTGTTGATCGTGGATTCCCTGACCGCTCATTTCAGGGCAGAGTATGTGGGCCGGGGTACCCTGGCGGACCGGCAGCAAAAACTGAACAAACACATGCATGAACTGTTGAGGTTCGGTGACCTGCACAATGCTGCGGTGGTAGTGACCAACCAGGTCATGTCCAAACCGGATGCCTTCTTCGGTGACCCCACCAAACCTATCGGCGGTCATATCGTGGGCCATACTGCCACGTTCAGGCTATACCTGCGCAAATCCAAGGGTGAAAAGCGTATTGCCAGGCTGGTAGATTCGCCCTGTTTGCCTGAAGGTGAAGCAGTGTTCTCTGTGACCATGGAAGGACTGACAGATTGAAAGCAGTAATTGTTGATATTGACGGAACACTTACCGATGAGAGCAGGCGGCTTGACCTGGCCGCTGTTGCCGTCATCAGGAACCTGGATATTCCGGTAATACTGGCCAGTGGTAATGTGCTTTGCTTTGTAAAATGTGCCACAAAGCTCATCGGTACCTTTGATATTATGATAGCTGAGAACGGCGGCGTTATTTCGTCGGGTTTTGACGGTCCGGTTCATATAAAAGGAGATCGCCCGCGGTGTGCAGACGTTCTCGAGATGCTGCGCAGCCACTTCGAACTTGAGGAACTTGACGCTTCCTACCGGCTTTCAGATGTAGCATTGCGGAGAAATTTTGACGTTGAAGCAGCGAGGCATATCCTTACAGATGAAGGGATAGGGGACATGGAGCTGGTTGATACTGGTTTTGCCGTGCATATCAAATCCATGGATGTGAATAAAGGTACAGCATTGTTGGAAGTGGCAGCATTGATGGGACTGGATGCAGGGGATATTATGGCGATTGGGGATTCTGCCAATGATATTGAAATGTTGCAGGTAGCAGGCCTGGGTGTAGCTGTGGGAAATGCCAATCCTGCACTGAAAAATATTGCTGATATGGTTACATCAGGTAGATACGGTGCCGGCGTGGTAGAAGCACTGGAATATGCAAACAGCTCATCCTTTTGGTCATATTAACTTGAAAGGATAATGAATTTCTTTATGGAAGGAAAAAAAATCATCTGATAATGCCGGATAAATTAACGCGGAGATATTCCCTTCTCAACCTTCGTTTTGCTTTCCACTTCCACACGGCCTTTGGCCTTTGACAGGTTCTTGTCTACAACAACATAGTCCTTGATGGACCGAACCGAGTCAAAAGGTACAAGTACGAACTCGTCCTGCACAAAATATTTCTCTTTGTCGAGTGCAATATCAGGTTTGATCACCAGGTCTATGACTGTTCCGGTACGGACATCTATTACAAAGTTGTTGAGTACTCCAAGCGTGATTCCATCTGAACTCATTACCTGTTTATCCCTTAGATTCCTGGCAAATATTCTCGTCATTGTTATCTCTTCCAAATTTTACCGATAACCTATATAAGACTTCTGTTCTTTTTTGACCCCACCCTTGAATTGTGTCTCAAGCTGCTGGTAATATTCTTTTATCTGTTCTGTAATGGCGGGCCTTACTTTTTTAAGAGCTGTCCTGAAATCGTTCATCTGGACACATTTCGTATTGAAATCAGTTCGCATGGCCAATAAGACTGCCTCACGGCATATCGCTTCCAGGTCAGCACCTACATATCCTTCAGTTGCATCTGCAATCTCGCCCAGGTCAACATCTTCGGACATGGGTATATTTCGAGTGTGTATCCTGAGCACCTCCTCACGCCCATTCCGGTTGGGGGGTCCGATTAATACTGCCCTGTCAAACCGGCCTGAGCGTATCAGGGCAGGGTCTATCAGTTCGGGCCTGTTGGTGGCAGCTACAACAACCACATCCTTTAACACTTCAAGCCCGTCCAATTCTATCAACAACTGGTTAACTACCCGTTCCATGGCCTGGCTGCTCCCATCTGTTCCCCTGGTGGGCGCAAGCGCATCCAGTTCATCAAAGAAGATGATACACGGAGCCACCTGCCTGGCTTTTTTAAACACTTCCCGGATAGCTTTCTCGCTTTCCCCCATCCATTTTGAGAGTAGTTGCGGGCCCCTGATACTGATGAAATTTGCACTGGTCTCTGTGGCAACAGCTTTGGCAATGAGCGTCTTACCGGTGCCGGGCGGCCCGTAGAGCAACACTCCTTTTGGCGGCATGATACCCATTTCTTTAAATCGTTCGGGATGGCTCAATGGCCATTCAATGGTTTCCAGTATTTCCTGCCTGCTCTGTTTCAGGCCGCCAACCTCATTCCAGAGTACCGAGGGTACTTCAACCATGACCTCACGCATGGCTGAGGGTTCCACCTCCTTCAAGGCATTATCAAAATCAGATGCTGTAATTATCATTTCATTGAGCACTTCGAGTGGAATTTCCTGTTCAAGGTTGAATTTGGGCATATAACGCTGCAAGGTCTTCATTCCTGATTCTTTGCACAGGGCTGCTATATCTGCCCCTACAAATCCGTGGGTTAAGTTGGCCAATTCCTCGAGATTCACGTCCTCATGAAGAGGCATGTTCCTGGTATGTATCTGGAGTATTTCCAGCCGGTCATCCCGGTCAGGCACACCAATCTCGATCTCCCTATCAAAACGACCCGGACGGCGCAATGCCGGGTCAATGACATTTACTCTGTTTGTTGCACCAATGACCATTACCTGGCCACGGTCTTCAACTCCATCCATCATGGTTAGCAACTGGGCAACTACCCTGCGTTCCAATTCGCCGGTGGAATCAGCTCTCTTACTTGCAATAGCATCCAGTTCATCAAAAAATAATATACTCGGAGCGTTATTTGCCGCTTCTTCGAATTTTTCCCTTATTTTTTGTTCGCTCTCCCCATAGTGTTTACTCATGATCTCCGGCCCTGCAATAAAATAAAAATTAGCCCCGCTCTCATTGGCCACAGCCTTTGCTATCATGGTCTTACCAGTTCCCGGCGGCCCGTGCATCAATACACCCAGCGGTGGTTTGATACCTAATTGTTCGAACACTTCTGGATGTTTCAGGGGCAGTTCCATCATCTCACGCAGGCGCTGGATCTGGTCACTGAGTCCGCCAAGGTCTTCATATGATATTCCAGTGCCTACAATAGTATCGAAACCTTTGGCCGGTTTATCCCGTATCTCGATCTCGGTTTGTTCTTTTATGACCACTGCAACGTCTGGTTCTACTTCAACAGCAATCAGGTACATTGCCTGGCCGGGGCCGGTCTGGCTAAAAATGGGATGCGTAGTACTGCTTAACAACGGGATTATATCGCCCTTTACTATTGGCCGTTTGATCATCTGTCGTTTGACAAGATTACCTACTTCACCCCCGAGTTTGATCTTCTCACCCTCGGCCGGTGCAAGTACTACTCTCTTGGCAACAACAGGTTCAGTTTTGGCAATGTTCAGATGGTCCCCCATACCAACACCTGCATTCAGGCGGGTGGTTCCGTCAATTCTTATGATCTGCTTCCCCCAGTCCTGGCGCTCTGCCCTCCATACCCTGGCTGCCGTGGTTTTTTTACCTTCAAGAAGGACAACATCCCCCACAGATATCTGGAGCTTCTGGACTGTGGCAGGGTCGATACGTGCAATGCCTTTTCCTGAATCTAACGGGTACGCTTTTTCTACTTTTAACTGGTTATGGTCCAAAGTGTAACATCCTATATCGCAGAATTAATGTATTGTATTATGGTTATTAAATAGATATAAGTATTTTTCCAATCAAACCAGTCAAAAAACCAATGTGGAAGACAATATGAACCCCTCATCCAAAATCTTAGTGTTCGACCCTTTTATGGGCGCTTCAGGTGACATGGTTATCGCAAGCCTGTTGAACCTGGGGGCGGATACCTCAAAAGTAGTGCAGGCAATGGAGTCAGCAGCTGATGTTTCAGTAGCACTGTCAGATGTGAAAACCGGGCATATCATGGCGACCCGCATAGACGTTGCCCAGCACTCCGATACCAGGTTGAAGTATCACCAGATGACAGATCAGATCCGTTCGGCAGGACTGCCCCGGGCCGTAATGGAAGATGCACTGGGTATACTGGAACTGATGGGACGAGCGGAATCCCTTGTCCACGGCAAACCGCTTGAAGAGTTGCATATGCATGAGATGGGGCAGCAGGATGCCATTGCTGATGTCGTTGGCGCTTCGGCAGCTTTTCATGCTCTTGAAATGACCAGTGCACAGGTATTATGCATGCCGGTAGCCGTGGGCGGCGGATATGTTGATACTTCCCACGGCACATTACCGGTTCCTGCTCCTGCCACTCTTGCAGTGCTTAACTCTTCAAAACTGGTATGGCGGGGCGGGCCTGTGGAGCATGAATTGCTTACTCCTACAGGGGCAGCCATCCTGGCGTATCTCACGCAGCACGATGGCACTACCTGTACTGTCTATCCACAGATGAACTCATCAGGCACAGGGTACGGGGCGGGTTCAAAAGATGTGGGTATGCTCAACATGCTGCGTACTGTAATGGGTGAATCTGATCCTGCCCTTGTCATCGACCATGTCGAGATGCTGGAGACCAATGTAGACGATGTGACCGGGGAAGTGCTGGGTTACCTGGTACAGGAATTGATGGATGACGGAGCCCTGGACGTGTCGGTGATACCTGCAACCATGAAGAAAGGACGCAGCGGGTCACTGATAAAGGTGGTATGCAGGACCGGGGATTCACACAGGCTGGCCCGCAGGATCATGGTAGAGACCGGCAGTCTGGGTGTAAGGCTGGTACCGGTCAGGCACAGGTTGACTGCCAGGCGTACCATGCTCCAGGTGGATATCGATGTGGCAGGTAAGCCGTACAGGGTCAGGGTAAAGACGGCCTGTGACACAGGGGGCCGCATCATTGGGATATCAGCAGAGTTCGAAGACTGCAAACTGGTCGCAGGCTCATCCGGTATCCAGGTAAAAGATATTATCCGCAGGGCAGAAGAGGTTGCAAGAGTGCAGCTGGAGTTAGAATAGAATTATTTAACATCTATATTGACGCTAATGTGCTTCAGATGAGAGACAAGGGTGAAAGCGAGCATGATGTACTGGAGCAGCTTTCGGCTTACAGGGCGAGGGACACACCGTATGACAGGGTGCTCAGCGCCATGTGTACTCGCCCACATCCGATAGCGGTCAGGGCCCATGATATGTTCATGGAAGCCAACCTGGGTGATGCCGGGCTGTTCAAGGGAGCGCATGAACTGGAATATGAAGCTATCGCCATGCTGGGTGGGATGCTGGGGGACCCTGGAGTCTCCGGATACATCACCACGGGGGGTACCGAATCCAATATTCAGGCCATCCGAGCTGCCAGGAATTCAGGTATCAGCAAAAATCCCAATATCGTGGTTTCCGAGTCGGCCCATTTTTCATTTGATAAGATAGCCAACCTGCTCAGGGTGGACGTGAGGAAGGCAGAACTGGATGAAGAGTTCAGGGTGGACCCTGCATCCGTGGAAGCCCATATAGACGATAACACGGTAGCCCTGGTGGGTATTGCCGGTACTACCGAGTTCGGGCAGATAGACCCCATCAGGGAACTGTCAGATATGGCACTGGAACGTGGGATTTTCCTGCACGTGGATGCAGCGTTCGGGGCTTTTGTCATACCTTTCCTTGACAAGACATACGATTTTGATTTCAGGCTGCCAGGGGTATCTTCAATGACAGCAGACCCTCACAAGATGGGCCTGTGCACTATACCGGCAGGCGGATTGCTGTTCAGGGACCGTTTGCACCTGCACGAACTGCGCACGCATACGCCGTACCTGACTATTGATACACAATACTCGTTGAGCGGTACCCGAAGCGGGGCGGTTGCGGCGGCTGCTTATGCTGTTATGCGACACATGGGTTTGGAAGGATACCGTAATACTGTGGACCATTGCATGAAGATGACCCGCAGGCTGGTCGAGCGGGTCAGTGAGTTCGGGGTTGAGCCGTTGATAGACCCTGTGATGAACGTGGTGGTGCTTGATGTGGGAGATACTGCAAAGGTGAGGAAGTCAATGTCACAGAAGGGGTGGTATACTTCAATAACGCGCAGTCCCTTTGCTCTGAGATTGGTAATTATGCCGCATCTGAGCGAAAAAAGGCTGGAAGAGTTCCTTGATGACCTTGAACTGGTCTGCAGGGAACTATAGTTGTTTTAAGACCAGTTCTCACAATCAAACGTACATACCTGTCTAAAAAACAAGTTGAAAAAATCAGTCGTATTCCCGCCAGGTCCTGCCACACCGGGTACACCTGAAGAAACGAGTTTCACTTTCATCGGCTGACCTGAGCTGCCGCAGCCACCAGTAGGCCGTGTCGTTACCGCATTCCTCACACACGACTTTAGAGGTGGGCAGGCCTGCTGCTTCGTTTCCTTCTATAACGGTGACCTCTCGCTCCTTGAATACTTTTTTTTCGACAACACTTGCTCGTTTTGTTTTATCTTTTTCAAAGCTGCATTTCCTGCACTTCATTTTGCTGCCTGACGGCGTCATCATGCTCTTGCACTGGGGACAGAATTCCATGTTGTGTTACTTCCTGCTTTAATGATCAATACTATATGGTTAACAATGTATGGCTAACATGTTATGCTTAATGTGTGGTTACTATGTTATGCGTAAAATTGTATGTTTATTCCAATGTCAAGACATTGCTTAAGCATTCCGCATGCTACTGCGCAGTAATTTCATAATAATGTTTAAGTAGATTTGAATGTTATTACCTTCTCAATAATGTTTGATAGAAAAACCATTCCTGGTGACATATTAGTAGTTATTGTTCTGGTCATCTTGACCGCAGTTTTCATAGTAATTCCACCACTCAGTAACACATGGATCCGCACGGTACTGGGTCTTCCCCTGGTGTTGTTCCTGCCGGGATATGCATTGATAGCGGCACTGTTCCCGCACAGGGATGACCTGGACGGGATAGAGCGCACTGCCCTGAGTTTCGGCCTGAGCATTGCAGTGGTGCCGCTGTTGGGGCTGGGCCTGAACTACACACCGTGGGGTATCAGGCTGGTACCTGTACTGATCACCGTATCCATTTTTACGCTGGGGATGTGCGTTATAGCTGTGTACAGGCGTACCGAACTGCCAGAGAACGAGGCGTTCTTTGTCCCTTTCAGGGAAGCACTGCACTCCCTGCACCCGGAGGTGTTCTCAGATGAGCAGTCCGGCGTGGACAGGATACTGACGGTTATCCTGGTGGTGTCCATACTGGCATCGGTTGCAATGCTGGTGTATGTGGTCGCGACGCCAAAACAGGGTGAGATTTTCACCGAGTTCTATATACTGGGACCGGAGGGAATGGCTGATGATTACCCCACCCTGTTCAACCTTAGCGAGAGTGGAATCGTGATCGTGGGGGTGGTGAATCATGAATATGCATCTGTGGAGTACACGCTGGATATAGCACTGGACAATGAATCAATCAATCCAAGGCAGCAGATGGTGCTGGTCCATAACCAGACCTGGGAGGAGTTTGTCACCTTTACACCGCCAACGATAGGGCAGGATATGAAGTTAGAGTTTTTGCTGTACAGGGATGGGAACTACTCGGCTCCGTACCGGGACCTGCATTTGTGGATAGATGTTACGGGTGGGATAAATGGAAGCTGAAATTGAGCAACCAAATGTTTCCGGACATGAGGTGATGTCAGAATACCGTCATCAAAAGACCCTGGTCGCGCTAACGCTGTGTTTTATTATGCTGGCCGAACTGTTGTTGTACTCGGGCAGGATGAAGTATGCGGTGTGGGTGCATGTACTGGTGTTGATAGGCCTGGGCGTGGCTACTATGCGGTTAAGCGAGAGCGACGTGTACAGGCCATTGCAGGCATTGATGTTGCTTCCGCTGCTGCGGCTGGTCAATATTTCTATGCCTGTTTTCTATGAAATGACGCTGTATTCGTATGTTTTTATTTATGGACCCCTGTTCATACCTGCGTATCTGGTGGTCGTTCACCAGAAATTCACATCTGCCCAGATCGGATTGATCAGGGGGAACCTGAAGGTCATTATTCCATTTTCCCTTGTGGTGGCTCTCGCCATTGCAGAGGGAGAGTATTATATCATCAGGCCGGGCTACCTGATACCTGACCTGTCACTCTGGAACCTGCTGAAAATCTCTTTTGTGATGATACTGTTCATTGGGCTTGTGGAGGAACTGGTCTTCAGGTCTATTGTACAGACCAGGCTGGAGGAGACGTTTGGCCTGTTCTACGGTCTGATGGTCACCAGCCTGATGTTCGGTATCATGCACTCGGGATATGGTACCGCGTATGAAATGGTGTTCACCAGCCTGGCCGGACTTGCTGTGGGTTACCTGTTCCAGGTGACCCGGAGCCTGCCACTGATAGCACTGACACACGGGCTGGTGAACGTGTTCCTGTTCGGGGTGATACCTCATCTGGGGCCGGGGCTGGGGCTGTTGTAGGAAAGGGGAGGATGAGCAGTCCGATAGAATTTAATATCTATGAAATATTCTATACGTTTAAAGGTAATTCTATGAAGGGACCTGAATTGAATGCAACGGTACAGCAGAAAGTATCAGATGTATGCCAGAGCATCATGGAGATGGGGGGAGAGAATGCAGGATTCATAATCTTATACGGCTCTGCTGCAAAAGGGAAAATGTCCGGTCTGTCTGATATCGATATTGCTGTTTATTATGCAGGTGATAAGGAGGAGAGATTTCAATTCAGGATGAAAATTCTCGGCAGGGTCAGTGATATATTTGACATCCAGACTTTCCAGGATTTGCCGCTCTCTATCCGGAAGGACATCATGTCATTTGGTGATATTATTTATTACAGGGATTATGCAGAATTATTTGAAATGAATAGGAAAATCATTCGGGAATATGAGGACTTTAAACCTCACCTTGATGTATATTATTCCTGTCTTGAGGTTTAACGATGGAGGAGTCTGATACGAACCATAATCCCTCAAATTTGGATGATTTTGTTGAGTTTTTCAATGTAATACGTTCATACCTGAAAGGTATGAGACCATCCGTTTCTTCTCAGAATTAAGTATTTCAGGTGAAAATATATGAACATACTTGTTACAGGAGGAGCAGGCTTTATCGGCTCACATATAGCGGAACATTTTTCGCTGGCAGGTTATGATGTAACCGTGCTTGACAACCTCTCAACCGGTTACCTGCACAATATACCGGACAGTCCGAATATCACATTTATCGAGGGAGACATCTGTGACCCGGAAGCAGTGGAAAAAGCAGTTGCCGGAAAGGATTACGTGTTCCACATGGCTGCAATGGTATCGGTCCCGCTGAGCTGCCAGCACCCGGCAGAAGCGTTCCAGAACAATACCCTGGGCACGTTGAACGTGCTTCAGTCATCACAGGCAGCAGGCGTGAAAAAGGTGGTCATTGCTTCATCTGCGGCGGTGTACGGCAATAACCCGGTCCAGCTCAAGCAGGAGGATATGCTGCCCGAACCCGCATCGCCGTATGCCATCTCAAAACTGGATTGCGAGTACCTGGCCCGGATGTTCAACGATAGGGGGCTTCGCACTACGTGCCTGCGGTATTTCAATGTATACGGGCCGCGGCAGGACCCGGGATCGGCCTATGCGGCAGCGATCCCTATCTTCATGTCCAGGGCTCAGGCGGGCGAGGACCTGGTGATATACGGGGATGGCGAGCAGACCAGGGATTTCGTTCATGTGTCTGATGTGGTGCGCGCGAATGTCGCTGCTCTGGAACATGGGGACGGGGGAGTGTTCAATGTGGCTACGGGGTGCAGTGTGAGCATCAA
>JAHYIS010000046.1 GCA_019429385.1 ANME-2 cluster archaeon
TGTGCTGGAGGTCATGGGCGGGATAAGGTAATCAGATTTACCTATTCCCGAGCTTCTCAAGCTTTCCACGCACTCCATCATAGAACTCACACCACTCATCAAAGTCGCAACCCGAGTTCCACGGCATCCCGTCCCGGAATTCCAGAACAAGGTCATAGTATTCCTGCGGCATCCATGGAGCCTTGAAATCGAACTGGTCGAAATCGCCCCATTCCTCAAGAGTTGCAAGTGGCTGCATCCCGTGTTCCAGTCCAGCCTCATACAACTTCGTACCTGGATAGGGTACAAAGAACGAGAGCAGGATGTCCATGTGCTCAAGCCTCCCCTGTTCCCCATACACAGATATCATGCTATGAATGGCCTCCAGGGTGCTGTTGATTTCATTCTTCGTGTCCACTCCGGGTATGCCTACCATAAACGAAGAACGTACATCGATATCGTGCCTGATACACTTACGGGTGCTGAGTTCTATGTGCTTCACTTTAGCCCCCTTGTTCATTGCATCAAGTGCTTCCTGGCTTCCGCTTTCGGTACCTATGAACACTTCGCACAGGCCTGCCTTCCTGGCCAGTGCCAGCACTTCATCATCCATCCTTGCCAGGTGCTCCATCCTGCCGTTCACACTGGTCAGGCGGATGCCAAGGTCCTTATCAATAAGCAGTCGGGAGAGTTCTTTGACCCTTCCCACATTCAGGAAGAAGTCGCTGTCCCGTATCATGAAGGTGTCGATATTGTAGGTCTTTGCCAGGTGTTCAAGTTCTGACACCACGGTCTCGGGTACGAGCCCGGTCCAGCGCCGGTGACAGAAGATGGGTTCAGAACAGAAATCGCATCCTGCCGCACAACCCTGGCTGATGTAATAGTCCAGGCAGCGTTTACCGAACTTGTAACCTTTGACATGACTCTCCACGTTTATCATGTCGTAGGGAATTGGCGGGAATTCATTAAGGTCAGTGAACTCCCGGTCCGGGTTGGTGATGATGTGCCCGTCCTGCTTGTACGATACACCAGGCACCCCTTCAAGCGAGCTGTTGCTGCGAATTCGTTGAATGACATCTCTGAACGTGAGTTCGCCCTGCCCCCTTACCACGATGTCTATGAGAGGTGATTCAAGGGTCTGCCCGGGTTGAGTGGACGGATGGTACCCGCCCCATATTATGGGAAGGTCAGGGTAATGCTCCCTGACGGCGGCACACACGTTAAGGCCATCCCGTATCTGGTAACAGGTCATGCTGCTCAGGCACAGGCACAAAGCATCCTGACAGGCTTCAATTATTTTTTCCGTGTAGCCGGAGTCCACCACTGCGTTGAAGATCCTCACATCAAAGTCCTGCCTGACCACACGGGCCAGTGCCAGCAGGGAGAGGGGTACGTTGATGAGCGGGACCTGGAGGGAAGTAGTTTTCTTGTTGTGGATAGCTACCTGGTATTTCACTGGCATGGGGTTGAACAGGACTATGGTGGACTTTTTGGATGGCATAGGGCTCACGATTTTTGTGGAAATGGAGTATGTAGAGATTTATAAATGTTGTGGTGTTCTGGGGATAATGTATAGTCTCAAAACCGTTTAATTTATATACACCTGGACATTCAGGTCACTATATAGATTGGGTAAACACAAATTGAGTATACACTAAATGAATACATACTAAATGGATAATTACAGTATATTATTATACAATGCCGATAGATTATAATGTAAACCGATGTTGCCTAACTTTTTGAAAACTGAATATTAAAAATTAAGTATTGTGAATAAGTTCTGTTATTCAATTTTAGGAGTATGATAATATATTATATCATTGGAAGATATTTATTAGGGACTGATCAATTATTAAGCTGGATCTTGTGTGAGTTGCATATATGAATAAAGCAGTGTTTTTTACAATAATCTTAATCCTCTTATTTCCATCCGCTGCAGCGCAGACCATTAAAACAATCGAAGTTCATGAAAATGGAACTGCATTTTTGACCATTGAAGAGCGTATACCGTTAAAGACACAACCCGAGCTCAATGAATGGAACCAGTTCACAAGGAATGGTCAAGGATTTCGCTATCAAAAGGTGATCCAGGAATTAGAAGATAAAACGAATCAATCCTTGATCTTAGCAAAAAATTATACCAACCGTTCCATGGAAGTCAGGAATGTAAATATTTCCTATGATATGTTAAAAACAACGTCCGGTACTTTTGGCATTATTAATTTTCATTTTGAATGGGTGAATTTTGCTAGCCTGGATTCTTCCAGGATTTTCATAGGCGACTCTTTCACTGAAGTAATGGTCCCATCGTCTGATAATGTCCTTATTATAAAGATCCCTGATGATTATGATATACTAAGTGTATCTCCTGAATTTGACAAACGTGATGGGACCCGGCTCATCTGGGATGGTACCATGTATCGTAGTTTCAATGTGGGTGAACCAGCTTTGGTACTGAAGCCCGGTACAAATACCTGGCCATTTATGTTGTTAGTGCTGATTATCATAATTTCCGGCTTAACGATACTTTTCTTGAAGAAAAGGTTCTTCACGGGTGCCAAAGATGATACCGTTTTTTCTCCGGACCAGGATTTGAAAAAGGAATTTATTGAGGATGAGGAGATGATAATAAAGATCCTCATTACCCATAACGGACAGGCAAATCAATCCGATATTGTAAGAGAATCGGGCTTTTCAAAATCCAAGATCAGCAATGTCCTGGCAAAGATGAAAGAAGATGGGGATATTGAAAAAATACGAAAAGGTAAACGGAATATTATAAGAATTAAAACTGACAGGCCATAAATTCTTCAGGTGTATCTTTTTTTTGCCAGGAGTCCATTACCCCGGATATATGCGGGACGATCGCTATGGATAATGAATGAGATACAGTAAGTCAGGAACATTTGGAGATAAATGTTACAAAATCCAATCGAATATGGATTATGGTGGGGGTTAGACTACCCAAACAAGTGTCCGGGGGATAAATGTTGATGAGTGATTATGGGATCTATTTACTCCCGGACACCTAAATATTATCCAATCAGGCCTTTTCGTTTCATCTTTGTTTTGATTATTCCTTTAGCAGTTCTTATAATCACTTCCACCAGGAAAATAACTAACGCTGCCAGTAATGGAATCCAGCCGAGGTTCCCATGTTCTACTGTCGTTATGACAGAGTTCTCCCTGATGTCGTTGAAAAGCATAGACCGTACCTGTTCCATAGTATATACCCCGCCACCGTTTTGTTTAACTGCTTCCAGGAATTGGGGGTTATTGCCCACATCCCTGTATTCCAGCGGGTAATTGACAGCTGCGATATCCTCCAGTGTGACCGTGCCTGTTGAAACTTTGAGCGGTAACACACCTTTTACCTCGGGTTCGATGACACCTTCGAATGTCCTCTTTTCAGTCTGCATAACAGGCACGCTCTGCCCATTGAACGTTACTTCTGGCATATCATCGCTGCGGATGGTTATGATACCCGGGGAACCAAGCGACATGTCGCTGGAAAAGACCACTATCCCATCATCCGGTCTGGGGTCGCCCACGGCCCAGTTGACCATACTCGGGAGCAGCCTTGCGTTCTCACCTGAATACAGCGAACCTGCCCACGACTGGCCGTTATCCGTGCTCAGTGCAACCACTCTCCCAAGCCCGAACTGCCATGATGTGACCACGGGCTTGCCCATACTGGTAGTGACCAGACGGTTGGCACCCACTTTCTGGGTCACGTCGTTGTAACCGGCGATGCTGCCCGAAATGTTCAGGTAGCGCGTGATGAAATGCTCTTCATCCAGCCTGACAATGGCATAAGCATCGGGACCGCCGTCGGGCAGGTCAGGGGATTCCCTGCCGAATGTAAGGTCAAGCCGCTGGTACGTCTCAAGCTGCATGAAATCTCCACCGGCCCGGTCAGCCAGTACCTTAATGAAATATTCACCTCTGTTGTTGTCAGTCTTCACCTCCCGTTCTTTAAACACATTGGTCTTTATCATCACAAATATAATCTCAGTATCAGTGGTATCGATACCTGATATGACTGCTTTGCTGTCCTCGAAACTATCCTTCACTGCTCCGTCAGAGAACACCAGCATGTATTTCTGGCCACTGGTATTGTCCAGCATCCGGTTTGCTGTGGTAATACCTTCATCAATGGACGTGCCGCCAAGCCCGGTTCTCAATTTTGCAACTCTATCCACCAGTGCATCGCGGTTGGCATGGCTGGACATTGGCAACAATCCGTTGCTTACCTGTATAGCATCTCCTCCAAAAGCCACCACACCCACATTGGTATCCCTGCCCATCCCTTGCAGCAGGTTTATGACCATGGCTTTTTCATCGTCCAGTGCTTCATAAGCTTCGATGCTGCCGCTTATGTCCAGCGCCAGAACTACGTTCACGCTTCCAGCATAGGCACTGGCATATGATTCCACAGGTAATAAACTCTCAAGTTCAGTACCCAGATAATCCCCCTTATCATAACTGTTATCTCCACCCACAACCACCAATCCTCCACCACCGGCTGCATATTTTCTAAGGTTATCCAGACTTTCAACAGATATGCTCCCTTCATAGAGGTTATCCAGCACCACAGCTTTGTAATTTGAAAAATCCATCCCATCCAGTGTGGATGCGGTGTCAAGGTCATACAGGTTCTTCAGTACCTTGCGTAAAGGTGATTCGGTATCTAAGGTGATTAATAGTATCCTTGGTTTTGGCACAACATATATTGTCTTGTTGAATACATTGTTGTCCGGGCGCAGGTCGTCAGATGATGTAATTTCGGCCGTGACCACATGGGGGCCGAGGGAGTAGAACGTATTTGAAAAGGGGTCTGTATACATAACACTGGTTTCACTGAATGTTTTACTTGATTTCAGTTCACCATCCACCTTGACATTGAGCGTATAGTCTGCTTGTCCACCTGCCTGCCTGACCTCTATACCCAATGAATTCTCGTTACCCAGCACTGCTGTCCTGGCGCCTGTTATCTGGACGCTCAAGTCGTTATCTTCAGGCTGCTGGATAACCGCATAAACACTGGTGCCGGTGCCTGCAACAAAATCAATGCTCTCGCCCAGGTCCTTGCCGAAATTGTTGTTACCATCAGATACCACAATAATATGGTCACCGCCAATGGATGACGCAACGACCGCGTCACCAATATCCGAGCGCAGCCCGCGTATACGTTCCATCCGGGCAGGGGTCTGTTCCTGCAGCATGTCATATATCTCCAGGGCTGCCCCCGTCTCGAATATATCCATACTGCGTGTCTCATCAGACAGCACGGTAATGGAAGGCGTGTCATCAAGTTCTGTTGTAGTGACGGGATAATAGGGTCCAGCCAGGGCCGTTACCAGTAATACCACGATGAGGGTGCGGCTAACTATAAGGCCGTTCTTTGCCCCCTTGTGTATGAGCAGCCAGCCGGCAGCTATGACCGGGATTATGGCCAGCAGGTAATTGAGGTGTTCAAAAGCTATCAGAACAACTCCCTCCTGCGCAGGATTATGATAAGTTCAAGCACTAGCAGGCCCAGTACCGCCCAGATAAGATAGGGTTCCAGGTCTTTTTTGACCTCGCTGGTTACGATTTCAGGTCTTTCAGTGTACCGGCTGGAGATAGTAGAAGCGTCAATGGAGATATGGTCAACGTCAGATTCAGCTGTATCATAGAGGTTTGCAGCCATCAATTGTTCTCCGATAGAATACAGGCCGGACTGGTCGATCAGCACACTTGAAGTAGTCTGGACAGTGCCGTCAGGACTAGTAATGGTCTGCTGGGCAGGCAGCCTTAACACGCTCCCTGTCCTCACATTGTACTCGTCCGTGTACGTGCCTCCCGTCCATTCCAGCATCTGGTTCCAGAACAACGGGAACTGCGGCATGGTATTGAAACCAGACCAGGCGTCATCCCCGGAAATATCGTTGAGTCCCAGGTATATCACAGTACCCTCGCCCTTCCGCCAGTAGGAGAGCATAGGTGACCCGTTAGCCCCTTCCATAAGTACGGTAGCAGTATCCGGTGCGGTGCCGCGAATATGCTGCACTACTTCAATATCAATGAGGGGAATGCCACTGGTGAGTGGACTTTCGGTGACCATTTTCAGGTCGGTCTCGTTCGACATGCCGGTAATGTCAATGGGCAGCAGACCCCTGTCCAGGTAGGCAAGTCCCCTGGATGCAGTGGCAATGAGCGTGCCGCCGTCCTGAACAAAATCACCAAGCATCGCGTCAGCATTCGGACCAAGGGTGTTATTGTCCACACTTCCCAGTATCACCACACCGTAATCTGTTAGATTCGCGGACAGGCTGGTGGTATGACTGGCTGACACGGGCAGGAGACCAAGTGCGGTCCCGGTCGGGTTCTCATTCCTGGAATCCACCAGCAGTACATGTCCGCCAGCAGCTGCAGGGACATATACATAGGCAGTATCATCCAGGCTGAGCGCACCGCCGTTGGAAATGGATACTTCGGTAACTCCCGCCCCAAGGTCAGGTACAATATATGCACGGGTACTGTGCGCGGGTAGGGAAAGTGAACCACCTCGTTTTTCACGACCGGTACGAATGTCAAGGGCAACGCTCTTTTGTGTATCATCGAAGTTCCTGATAGCAAGGTTCAACCGGTACATCCCGTCTTCCACATCCAGCCAGCCATTGACAATCCCGATATTGCCACTGGCAACACCCACCTGTACGAACTCAACTCGCACGCCATCCTGTTCAGCCAGCCCCTTAGCCACCAGCGGGTCATCTCCGGTCCAGCTGGCAAAGTCCGAGAACACGATAACGGTCCCGCCCGGCCCGGTCAGCCGCCGGGAGTAGGTAATAGCAGCGGCCAGGTCTGATACCACTGCACGCTGGGGTGTAAGGTCAATGGTCCTGGCGGCGCTGGTACGGTCAGCTTCTTTGAGTGCCATCACCGGTACGCTCTGAGCCCATACCACGCTATTGACCGTAGACAACCGCCCAGCTGCCAGTTCCTTAGCCATTTCCAGCCTGTCCCCTGCCTGCATGCTGGCCGAGTTGTCGATGACTATCACCGTGTGCTGGCCCGATACTCTCTCTTCCAGGATATAGGGGGCTGCAATAGCAGTGCTGAGCAGGAGCAGTATCAGTAACTGGATAAGGAACATGGGGTCGCGAATGAGCTTTTGCAGCAACAGGGACAGTTTGTTGCGTTGTTGCTGGCGCTTCAGGAAGAAGAGCAGTGACGGTACTTTCATGTCCATTGCCCTGGGGCGTAGCAGGTATAATAGTATTAGCGGAATGATACTTGCAAGGGCCAGCAGTCCCAGCGGGTTGGATAGGAAAATGTCAGGTATTGCCAATCACTTCATCTCCCGTGAATGGTCCTGTATATTGCCTCAAAAACGGGCAGGTCAGTCCTGAATGAAAAGAAATCGGCATTCATCCGGTTGCACTCGGTCTTGACGGATTCCCTGTGCGAGTCAACTTCAAGACGGTAGTCAGAGACATATCTTGAATTGATGTCAGTGAACATTTTCTCCGAGGTCTCTATATCCTGCAGTTTCGCAGCACCCAGTTCAGGCAATATTAACTCTGTCGGGTCAAGTACCTGTATAACAATCAGGTCATGGTGGCCCAGACGGTACAGGGCCTGCCTGACCTCATCAAGTGGCATCAGAAGGTCTGAAATGACTATAACCCTTGACCTTGAATATATCGTTTTGCTGTACTGCTCCACAGCTCTTCCAAAATCCGTAGTGCCATGCGGCCGGATGGCATTGAGCAGGTCGATGTTCAGCATCAGGTTGCCTCTCCCCCGGTCTGGTTTAGATATATCGATACTGTCAGCGAACGTGGATATAGCGAACTTCTCGTTCTCACGCATGACCAGGTACGCAAAACCCACAGCCAGCATGCCGGCATAATCGAATTTCTTCAGTCCCTCATCAGGATAGTCCATGCTTGTGCTCATGTCGACCAGAATATGGGTAGTCAGGTCTTTGTGCTCCTCGAACTGCCTGATATACAGTTTTTCGGTACGTGCATATACCTTCCAGTCAATTGTCCTGAAATCGTCTCCCTTTTCATATTCGCGGAAACCATAAGCATCGGTACCCCTGCCAACTTTTATGGAACGGCGGGCTCCTGCATATTGGCCAGATATCCTCTTACGTGCTGCAAAAGTGAATCTGTCAAGTTCACGGAGAAATTCGGTAGTGATCATGTTGAGAGCGGTAGAATTCCCTCTGTCTACGAGAGATGCTTGGCGTGTTTGAGTATCTTGTCAATTACATGGTCATGGGTGATGCCTTTGCGCTGGGACTCGAAATTCAGCATGATCCTGTGCCGCAGTACAGGGTATGCCATTTCCTGTATGTCCTCTTCGCTGACAAAGTTGCGCCCGTGTATCAGTGCTCTTGCTTTTGCCGCAAGGATAAGTCCGATGCTTGCCCTGGGGGATGCCCCGTATTCGATGAATTCTTTATCTTCCCGCGTGCGTTCCACAATTTTGATGACACGGTTTTTCAGTTCATCAGAGATAGGTACATCACGCACAAGGCCCTGCAATTTCATGAGTGTATCCTGTGTCATGACCTCGTGAATGCTGATTTTCAGATTGCCGGTGTATCTGTCCACGATCTGCATTTCCTCTTCATAGGATGGGTAGTCAAGGTTGATCTTGAGCAGGAACCTGTCAAGCTGGGCTTCAGGCAGGGGGAAGGTCCCCTCCATTTCGATAGGGTTCTGGGTGGCAAGTACCATGAACGGCCTCTCAAGTGCATAGGTATTGTTACCCACGGTGACCTGCTTTTCCTGCATAGCTTCCAGTAATGCACTCTGGGTTTTCGGAGACGCCCTGTTGATCTCATCCGCAAGTACAATATTCGCGAATACCGGCCCGGGTTCGAACCTGAACTCTTTTCCCCTGCCCGTTTCTTCTATCACATAGGTACCGATAATATCAGAAGGCATCAGGTCAGGTGTGCATTGTATCCGTTTAAACTTTAGTCCAAGTATCTGGGAGAGGGTATTTACGGTAAGTGTTTTGCCCAGTCCCGGATTGCTTTCGATAAGGGCATGGCTGTCGCACAGGATAGCTATCAGGATATGGGTCATTGTTTCTTTTTGTCCAACTACGACTTTTCCCATCTCATCAAATATGGTTTTGAATGTCTCGCCAGAGTTCCGGTATGCTTCTGAGATGTTTTGACTGTCTTTGATCATGTAATACCTCATGTTGTCGTATGTGTTTTTCAATTGCTGTAATTACTAAAAAGTCTGCTGTGAAGTACAGCATATTCCCTTACCAGGTCCCTATCCTGCGCTGACATCTGCTGGATGGCCTGATACCTTTCATCTGCTGCCTGAATTGAACCTGATACGTGCTGGTCATCCACAGGATATGTCTGGGACGGCACGAACTGGAGCTCATCATCTTCACCTGCATGCCGTATCGTCATGGCCGTACCCATTCCCGTGATTATGACCAGTTCCACATTTTCACCTTCAATGCTCGCCACTGATGTTTCTCCGTATATCTCATCGTCCAGTCCTCCCTCCTGTGATTTTCCAGGGTCGGTAATGGTTTGTGGTAACTCTGTGCCGAGTTCTTTCACCATACGGGTGATATCTTCCGGAGTAAAATTTGAATGGATGCCAGAGGCAGAAAGTCCCAGCAGGGCTGCAACCAGCACAATAGATACCAGCAGTCTGCCAGCCAGGTACCTGCGGTCAAGGAACGAGCCCACATCTACCTCCCTGAGCCTGGTCGTAACCTGTGCAACAAGTTCATTGACAACTACATTATCTTCATTCCTGCAGTCCCATGCGGTCCGGAGCCTTTCCCTCATCCATTCATACCTGGACCCGATCATTTTTATGGTATCAATTCTGCTTTTTGTAAGGTACAGTATTATGACCAGCACTGATGATGCAACGACTGATACTCCTAACACAATAATACGGTCAATTGATATCGAATCCAGGACATAGTATTCCATATATCCTGAGAAGAATGTTATTATGTTGAGGTAATACGAGATACTATACAATATAAGGAAGAACAGGATGAAATCTGCCAGTTTATAGTACAGCCTGTATCTCTGGAATTTTCTGGAGATGGTTTCAATATCGTCGTACATAGGGTTCCTGATTATTACTGTGTTGATTGGTATGTATTCTATGTTCTATCTGTAAATGACATCATAAAGGTTTATCGGTAGGTGCGAGCGTAATTGCAGTAATTCGGACCAGTTTTTTCACTATAGTCTGGAAAACGACACTCATAATTAGTGCTTAAATTATATGTCGATTATTTGTTAAGAGGGGAAAATATTTAAGTATTTGAGAGCATAATTAACATATAAGATTAACATATCTCACTAAATTTAATTATATAATAATATATTAAAAAGAGGAATATAAAATGAAGATTAGAGTAGTAAGTTCAAAAGACGAAATAAGTTCACTTGGCAACTCAGAAGAGATAGTACACCTGGCATTCAGACCTTCCAATAAGGATATTTTTGTACTGGTACAGACATGTTCCAACCTTAAGGCCATACACATTCCCAGTTCATACAAGAAAACCATCTCCAAGTCCACCCAGATGTTCCTGGAAATGCAGAACATCGGACTTCTTGAAGGTGATGTATGGGGTCACAGGAAGGATATCAACGAATATTATGAGATCAAGCCCCAGATATTCGACCGTATCGAGGACCTTAAGACCGAAGGCCAGAACAATGAACAGATACTTTCCCGCATGGGCAAGGAAACAAGGCTCAGCAAAGATCTGCTCAAGTTCCTGATCTAAGGGCACAATATAATAATCCCAACGGCAGTCCGGTATTTACTACCGGATTTGTCTGCTCTTTTTATTTTACCAGGAAAGAGCCGTAGGTGTAGTCTTCCAGTTCCATTACTTTTTCCCAGAGCGAATAGCAATGGCAATCCACATCCGAAAGTATGTCTAAGTCCTGGCTCAGCGAGAAATCGCGCAGAACCTGGGCTACTTCTTTATCACAGTCCCCGCAATTGTGAGGCCCACGTTTTGAGCCTGCAGCCACAGGGTCAGACATGAATGTAATATGGGGATACATTTCTTTTGCCTTTTTCAGGATGGATACAGCGCTCCAGAGCCATGGTGGCCGGTAGTCTTTGTGGTTGTGGAGTTCTTCAACAAGTGTCCCGTTCTGGACATTGCACAGGTTGAGGGAGATAGTGGAAGCATAGGGCACGGTATCGGATATTGATGAGAGCATATCATCTACAGCCATGCTTTCTGACAGGAACGGAGGTTTCAATAACAGGTACGCTTTGGTGGAAACTCCCATTTCAGCTGCGGTTTGTGATGCCCGGACAAATTCTGCAAAAGTAAATCCTTTGTTGATGCACTCTTTTCGTATTGTATCATTACTGGTTTCAAGCCCCATTGCAATCTCAAAAGATATATCGTATCTCTCAAGCACAGCAAGGGTATCGCGAAGTCTGGTTTCAGTTACAAATTCAGGTCGCGTTTCTGCGACCACTTTTTTCACAGAGCCCATTCCACCTATGGCCTCAAGTATCCGTTTCCTTGCCAGAGATGTTACTTCCCCTTCATCAAAGAAACTCCCCGATGTGAATATCTTTATCAATGACGTCTGTGGAGTACTTTTACCGGCGGCGCGAGTGAACTGGGCCAGCAGGTCCTCATCTGAAGGGATCGAGTCAGCGCTGTCATTGACATAACCGCACATAGTACAGCCTTCCCCCATCCCCCAGTAACATCCGGTAGTACAAAAAATAATCGTCAGTGTTTCAACCGGTTTCCCGTTGAGGAGGTCATGTCCGGTCCAGACGGCTGTGGGCATATCAACAGGGCGAGCTTTTTTTTGTGTGTGTGGATTTTTTGTGTGAAGCATTGTTGTAGTGTTAGGTATCTGGGGATTTAAGAATTCGGGGTTGTTATATTTTCATGTATATCCGGTATTCAGGCGTATAAGGTATTGTGGGGTATTAAACATTTAGGATTACCGGATATAAGTAAAAGCAACGGGTATAACTGAAATGATTCGCGAGATTAGATTACGAAATATCTGTACCGCAATTGGGGCAGAGCTTCCATGACGATTCCAGTTTATTCCCGCACTTGGAACAATGTTTGTGAATCAAATTCTCTCCGCAGTTGGGACAGAGTTTCCATTCCGCGTCAACACCTTTTCCACAGCCCGGGCATATCCATTTGTCAGGTGTCGTTTTATCATTTGTTTTCAGGAATGGTTCTAAAATATTAAGTACCAGCCTGGATTCATTGGCAATTGATTCGTCGATACCTTCTGAAATATTCAGTAATAGTTTTTCCGCCGTTTTTTTCAAGATAGGATAATGATTGTATTGCAACCATTTCAGCAGTTCTTTGTCATCTTTTGAAATTCCGTAAATATTCCTGATAGCTTTATATCGCTGCATTACATTAGCAGCGTCATCAATTTTTTCGCAGGACCGTTCGAACGATATCATTTTCGCCATCATTTTTTTATCATGCAGCTGCGTTTTTCCATTGTGCATCAGTCGATCTACCAGTTTTTCTTTATCACTTATTTCATATCGGTCTTCCAGAAAATCGATAAAATCCCTTACATCCTCTTTGGTTGGATTGATAAAGTTTTTCAGGAATATATCAATTTCTTTTTGTAATTCCGGATTCAGGGAAGCTGGTTTTTGCTTTTCAATATCTTTAAGTTTCTCATCCACGATTTTTAATTCAGCAGAGATGTCGTCAAGTTTCAAGTATTTTTTCTTAGCACGATTAATGGTTGCATTCACTATTTCAACGTCTCGTGTCTCAAGATGAGAATATTGTCTGAACCGTTCTCCGAGCTTATCAAGTTGTTTTTTATGTTTTTTTTGCTGGGTGATAATAGTATGGATATTTTCTTTGAGTTCTGACTCATCCAGTTCAATATCCATGTTTTTGAGCATTCCTAACAGTTTTGTAATATCCTTGTCCGTAGGCTCTTCAAGACTCAGTATGAAAATATTCATCTCGTTTTCTTTTACTTTACTGGCAAAACTTTTCCTATAGGTATCAGCCATTTCAATTAATTCTGACGCTTCACTTTCATTCAAAGCCAGAATATCCAGTGCTTTTTGGTCTTTTACTAGCATAGTACCATATTCATTTTTTTTATTCGAATTCGATTGTTGCAGGAGGTTTTGGTGTGATGTCATACAATACCCTGGCAACTCCGGGTATCTCACCTGTTATGCGACCTTCTATCTTCCTGAGCGTTTCCCAGGGAAGTTCAATCGGTCCTGCAGTCATCCCGTCCCTGGATTCAACGGCCCTCACTGCAATGATCCAGCCGTGTATCCGCTGGTCGCCTTTTACCCCGGTTCCTTTTCCAAGTAACGCGGCAAAGGTTTGCCAGGGTTTGAACTGTTCCAGCAGCTCCGCCTCAACAATGGCATTTGCTTCCCTGACCGCATCTACTTTTTCTGCTGTGACCTCACCGATGATCCTCACCGAAAGCCCAGGTCCGGGAAACGGCATTCGTTCTGATATTTCGTCAGGCAACCCGAGTGCATGTGCCACATCCCGTACCTCATCCTTATACAGGTCGGATATGGGTTCTATAATATCATCAAAGTCTATTACAGAGGGTAATCCACCCACGTTATGATGAGATTTGATGCCACCTTCCGATTCTATCCTGTCAGGGTAGATGGTACCCTGGATAAGGTATCGTGCATTGAACCCTTTGGCGGTTTCTTCAAACACCCTGATAAAAGTCTCACCTATGGCTTTGCGTTTCTCTTCAGGGTCTGTCAGCCCTTTTAAGGCACCCAGGAACCTGTCGCCCGCATAAATGGTAAGCAGGTTCATGTCCCCGAAAACTTCCTGTATACGCTTTGTTTCTCCTTTTCGCATCAGGCCGGTGTCAATGTAAATTGGCGTCAGTAGCTCTCCAATAGCCCTGTTAGCAAGAACTGCACATACAGAACTATCCACTCCTCCGGAAAGTGCGATAATTGCGGGTCCTTTGATTGAATCTTTTATGTGTTGTATTGTTTTCTCTACGAAAGGTTGGACCTTTACCATCGTTGTTATCTCCCTACGGGTAATTTCTTGATAATATACAGTATTATAGTATTGAATAATATAATTATTTTTTGGCCGAATAACGATATGCTATAATGATACAGTATATGTTTTCTTGTAGTATATAAGTATAACTTTGCGTGAAAAAGTGACTGTGAATGCACATGAGCAGTCTTTTCCATTATTTACGCAATCAATATCAAAATAACTAAATACTTTCGTTTTTTTCATAGTACATAACGTATGACTTGATATCATCAAGTTAATCCGGCCACATGGGAGGATTTTCTTGTGTATATGCAAATTATGGAATTGTCGTTATTACACGAGACCAGATCCGAGGTAAGTATATGTTGACCGACAGAGTCGAAATAGAATTGGAATTACTGGAAAGGCATATCATTATTCTCAACGCTGTAATCCGGAAGGGTCCTATCGGGATAATGAAATTGTCAGAGGAGACTGGCATACCTAACCACAGGGTCCGTTATTCGCTCCGCGTACTGGAACAGGAAAGGTTGATTGCACCTTCTACGCAGGGTGCAGTGGCACCGGAGGAGGCCAGAAAATTCATGGGTGATTTTGATACTTTTATTCTTCGCCTGAGGGAAAAAATAGATAACATTCATTCTTTGGCTTAATTACTGCAAGAGGTAAATGAATATATTGTTTCAATTATCGGTAATTTGGAAAAATATTGTTTTTATAACTATCGTCCTTCAGACATTTTTTCGATTTATTGTAGTATTTTGACGGAATTTGAATCGACATATCCCGAAGTTCGAGCAATATTTTCCCACTATTGCCGAATCATCGAACAATGTTGTATTATAAGTGCGCATGAGACATGATTAATAATGACATTCCTAAAAAAAAGTCCGTTTGAAACGGCCTTGGGACAATATTATTAGATCGGCTCAAATTTGCTTAAAAAAACCTCATCCTCATCCAACAAAATTATATCCCTAATATAATACTCCGCGTTATACTCTTTTAAGAAATCAATCACTTTTTCAGCAACATCCTTTGTGACAATAATGACTCC
>JAHYIS010000047.1 GCA_019429385.1 ANME-2 cluster archaeon
TTCGTAAAAAAAAACAAAAAAACGTTGAGCCAGGAAGCCCTAATTCAGATATCGAAGGTGATGCCTGGATATTCACTTTCATGACGAGAGGGTCTTATCTCATCGTTGCTTATGAGATTGGGAAACGGACAAAAGAAACATGTGCAAAATTATTTGAGAAAGTTTTTGATAGAATACAATTGCCTTTTCCAGATAAAAAAATTGAAATATTTTCTGATGGACATGATGACTATACAAATACTATTCCTGAGTATTATGCAGAGACATGTGTTGACTATGGACAAGTTATCAAAATAAGGGAGGGAGGAAGAGTTGTTGATAAAATCAAGAAAGTCATTTATGGAACTCCTAAGATAGATGAAATCGAAACGACAGACATCGAAAATATGAATAGTATTTGTCGTGAAAGGCAGGGCAGATTAGTTAGAGAAACAAAATGCTTTTCGAAAAAGATGCCAAAACTCATAAATTCTTTCGAATTATTTCATTTTTATTGGAACTTTATGGATAAGTTGACTAAAACCGAGACTCCTGCAATGTTGGAAGGTTTAGCTGATCATCAATGGAATTGGGAGCAATTTTTTTATTTTTCATTAAGTATCTTAAATTAGGACACTGCCGATAAATGAGGATAAGGCTGAATAGTTACGAAATAAATTAAATAATTTCAAAATATAAGACCTCAAGAATTTGAGCATCTAACTCCTGCTAATTCAAACTGGATGTTTTACATTCAAATTGAATCGAAATTGACATTTGACTTTAACATGCGTAATCACTCTAACTAAATTTTAGATATTTCAATATTTGGCCATCAAATATAAAACTATGGTCATAAATTGTTTGTAATAAATCCCAACATATAACAGCAGGTTTAACTTATGGTAGAAAACATCCAAAGACGGTTCATATTCGGACGATTAAATAATTTTATAAGAATAAAATCACTTACTATTATTTTTTTAGTGGTGTCATTGATTTTTGCTTTGTCATCTGTTGCAAGCGCAACTGATTACTATGTTGCAACAAATGGTAATAATTTAAATACAGGACTTCATATTGGTGATTCATGGAGAAACCCGAGTTATGCAGCAAAGATGGTTCAGGCAGGAGACACAATTTATCTTGTCGATGGAACATGGTATGATGAACATATTATTTTTTCTAATTCTGGTAATTTGGCGAATCCAATTAGAATGGTAGCATATAGTGGAACTCCTACGTTGGACGGGATTGATAAAACAGGATTTGGGATAAAAACAGGTTATAAAAGTGGGATCATAATTGATGGTATAACAGTAAAAAATTACCAATTTGGTTATTATGGCGGGAGTGGAAATAATAATCTAATTTTAAACTCAACTTTTTATGATATGGCAGCCGATGGAATTACATTTAAGGACAACTTTAATGATATTCTGATTGATAATGTCACTGTTCATGATACTGGAGACCATGGTATACATATAACTAATCAGGCTAGAACCAACATATTACGTAACATAACAGTTAGAAATTCTCGCATTTATAATGCACCGCATAATTTAATTGATTTTCATACAAATGTTTCCTTTTCTTTAATTGATAATAATGAGTTCTATTTTACTCCTGGATATTCTGGAAAAAAACAAGTAGGGCTTTATTTGCATAATGGACAGACGGATTACATTACGATATCGAATAACAATTTCCATGACCAAGTACGTCCACTGGAAATTTTAAACTCTGAGCATGTAAATGTAATTAATAATACTTTCACGAATATAGAAGGAAGATGCCTATTTTTCGCAGGCTGGGCTGGATTTGAAAATAACCTTGGTGTATTTGATACTTCTATAGTAAATAACACATGTAATGGGGCGTATTATGGGGCTGTTTTTCAAAATGGTGATGGTGTAAATACATTTAGAAACATTACTTTTGATAATAATGTATTTGTAAATATAATGTTCAATGATTATTGGATACTATCAGGAAATTACGAAGCACCGATTGTCTTTAAAGATACTCTTCCGAGAACATCAAATAAAAGAATTAAAATTCAAATAACCCCACAGACCCCAATTTATTATATCGATTCATTAAATAGTTTAATAAGTAATAATGGAGGATTTGAGACTTTACATTATAGTGATTACTCCTCAAAAAGTATAACCAATAATGCAAATTTAATACTAACCACACATCCCATGACCGCGCACCCCGCCTCCGACCCTGCCACCCTAACCGTGAACAAATTCGACATCTCCCTCCTCCTTGGAAATATCCTAATAGATTTCACAGCAGATACCACTGACGGGAACAACGTAATATTCACGGTTCATGATCTGCAGCCGAACCATTATTACCTCATCAAAAAAGACGGCATCGACTTCACAGCACTCCAGGCAAATTCTTCAGGCTACATACAATTCAGCAATTCCAAATGGTCGCAACACACTTTCACCATTGAAGAAACATCAACACCATCAGGAAACCTTATTCCCAACGCCATAGTTGGCCTCGACCGCATAGTCACAGCTGGTGAATATTTTTTATTAGATGGCTCGGCATCTACCGACGACAATGGGATAATATCATATGTATGGGATTTTGATGCCTCAAATGGCCTCCAGCAGGATGCTACCGGTGCAGTGATAACCCATACCTACGACACCGTAGGAACATATATTGTGACACTGACCGTTACTGACACCAACGGCAGTACCGATTCTGATACAGCCATCATAACAGTACAAGCCCCATCAACTTCACTAATCCTGACCAGTATAAACGCAGCATCAATAACAAGTACTTCAGCAACAGTCACATGGAGCACAGACAAAGTATCTGACAGCCTGGTGAAGTACGGCACAGTGTCTGGAGTATACACGGCAGAGGTATATAATGCAGCAGATGTCGTCTCTCACAGCATAGATCTTACTGGACTGTCGCCAGACACGACGTATTATTTTGTGGTAAACAGCACAGACCCGAACGGCAATTTAAATGAGTCAATCGAATATAGCTTTACCACAGAAACATCAAAGAATAACGCACCACTTATAGACAACCGATTACGAGAATCAATCCCAGATTCCGTGCTGGGTGACACCACCTGGATCGATGTAGGAAGGATCGATAGTATTGGAAATTACCGCGGCACAATCTGGTTCAACCTCTCCCAGTTCAATTCCACCGACCACATCGAACAAGCAACCCTCTCGCTGTTCTGGTATTATGAGATCCGCAACCAGAGCACTGATGTTGGCATATACCGCCCGACGGACTGGGATGCGGACTACGTAACATGGAACACCCAGACCAATGGAGTGCTATGGAATAATCCAGGCGGGGACTGGTACGATAAGAACAACGTGGCGCAGGGAGCAGAGCCATATGCCAGTGTTACATTCCCTGTGGATACTCCACCGGATAATATGTACCATGATTTCGATGTCACAGAACTGGTTCAGAGCTACATTAACGGTACATATGAGAATACTGGTTTATTGATCAAAGCAAATGAAGTTGACAATAGCTATATTGCATTTTATAGTTCGGATTGGTCCAATGCAAACCAGCGTCCCAAACTGACAATCACTATAACTGAGAACCTCACTCCTCACAGCCTCATATCCATCACCCCCTCCGCCACCCAAATAGCCCCCGGCGCCTCCTTCACCCTCACCGTCCCCATCACCCCGGCAACCCCCATAACCGGCGCCCAGTTCGATCTGCTCTTCGACAGCTCGATGGCAACCGTGACCAGCGTAACTGAAGGCAACCTCCTGAACCAGGACGGGGCCTCCACACTGTTCAACAGCGGTACCATCAACAATGCAGCAGGGACAGTCACAAATGTCTACGGCTCGATTATCGAGAATGCAAGCGTATCCTCGCAGGGTTCATTTGCAACGATCAGCATGACTGCAGGCAGCACTACAGGCATTCTGGAACTCAACCTCACCAATGTGGTGTTCAGCGATGCCGATTCTAACAAAATACCATTCACTCTTACCAATGCAACCATCTTGATCGACACCGCCCCGGTGCTGTATGCCATAGGTGCGAGATCTGTAGGTGAAGAGAATACACTTGCATTCACGCTCAGTGCATCTGATGCAGACGGCGACAGCCTGACATATTCAGCCACCAACCTGCCAGCCGGTGCGAGCTTAAACCCTGTATCAGGGGCAGTCTCATGGACTCCTGCAGATGGTGACGCAGGCACATATGTGGTCACCTTTGAAGTGACTGATGGCTACCTCAGCGACTCGGAAACCGTCACGATCACGGTAAATGATGTAAACAATGTGCCCGTCATCACAGCATTCGTACCTGCGGACGGTTCGGTATTCGGTGAAGGCGACAGCATCACTATAGACGTAACCGCATCCGACACAGATAACCAGGTGCTGAGCTATAGTATCAAGATCAATGGGGTAACTAAAAGCACTTCTTCAAGCTATGCCTGGGAAACCGATTACTTAAGCGCAGGTGCTCATACGATCGACATCACAGTAAGCGACGGGATAGACCAGGTCACAGAGACGCATATCATCAATATCAATGATGTGCATCCGCGCTGGGACGTAAATAAAGACGGGAAAGTAAATATTCTGGACATAACGTTAATTGGCCAGAAACAGGGTAGATCTTATATGGCACCTTACCCGCGGGAAGATGTAAACCAGGATAGTGTCGTAAATATTCAGGACCTGACAGTTGCGGGATATTATTTTGGTGAAACAGTGGCTTAAGGGTGCAGGAGAATATAGTTGGATCTTTCCAATATTGAGCAGGTAAATATTAGATGGGATTAACAGGATTTACAGGATGGTGCAAGCCACTTTCATATCCCGTCAATCCTGTTAATCCTGTCCATTAAATCAGGCAATACGATTCTATGTTTAAGAATATATCTTGAATAATGATGTTCCCAACACAATGATGAAGAGAATCATATAGTTGTGGTTCGGGGTGTGCTGGCATGTCTGTTAAAATATATAATATACGTAATTTTTAAAACCACGGAGAACAACTTCACCAGAAGTGAACATTTATAAAAGATGATGTTCAACTATTAACCAGTGATAATGATGTCAGAAACTGCCGCGAAAGTTAACATCGGCGAATTTTTAGCCCGTAAGATTGATAGAACAATTCAATCAAAATCCGTAAAGAGCAGAGAGGGTTTTGTCAAAAAGGCGATTCTGCATTATTTGGAAGATTTAAGTATCAATAATCTGAGATCTGATCTTTTCAAAGAAACGCTGGATACAAAAGAAATCATGCTGAATGCATGGAAAAAACCGATAGAAGCTGATGAGGCATTAGAAATCCTATCCACGCTTGGATATGGTAAAACAAAGGAATCCGTTGAAAAATCCATACAGATTACGGAAAATGAAGTAGAAAGCAAATATGCAAAAGCCTATAAAGAGTTACAGGAAACTGCATGATTGTAATAGATTCATGTGTCTACCCTTACCACACTTCATCCTTTGAGAAGGTCAAAAATCTTTTCCTCATCAAGGGCAGTTACTTCTCCACTCTCCATCTCATTGACTCTCAGGCAGATCTCTTTCATAAAATCAGGATCAGTGATTGCTTCCAGTCCGTCACGTTTATTTTCAATTTCAGCAATTAGACTGCACAATATAGTTCTATCAACAAAAACTAAATAATTCTCATCTTCCTCGGAGGCACTGTGAATTCGGTTTTTTATGTTTACCCTTTGGTCATTATCTTAAGATTTAATATGCAGTACTTAAGTAGTTTTCGAACTCCTCAAATTGCATTTTATCCCCTCATAACCCCCGCAACCCCCATAGCCGGAGCCCAGTTCGACCCGCTCTTTGACAGCTCGCTGGCAACCGTGACCAGCGTAACTGAAGGCAACCTCCTGAACCAGGACGGCGCCTTTACATTCTTCAGCAGCGGCACCATCAATAACGTCGCAGGGACGGTTACAAATGTCTATGGTTCGATCCTCGGCGAAACGACTACATCCTCGCAGGGTTCATTTGCAACTATCAGCATGACTGCAGGCAGCACTACAGGCGTTTTGGACCTTAACCTCAACAATGTAAAGATCAGTGACTCCAATAATGCCTATGCCCCCTACACCCTTACCAATGCAACCATCCTGATCGACACCCCCCCGGTGCTGGGTGCCATTGGTGCGAGATCTGTTGACGAACAAAATACGCTGGCTTTCACGCTCAGCGCATCTGATGCAGATGGCGACAGCCTGGCATATTCAGCCATCAACCTGCCAGACGGTGCGAGCTTAAGGCCTACGTCAGGCATCTTTTCATGGACACCGGCAGTTGGCCAGGGAGGCAATTATGTGGTCACCTTTGAAGTAACAGATGGATACATCAGCGACTCGGAAGCCGTCACGATCACGGTAAATGATGTAAACCATGTGCCCGTCATCACAGCATTCGGACCTGCGGACGGTTCGACATTTGGTGAAGGCAATAACATCGTAATAGACGTAACCGCATCCGATGCAGATGGCCAGGCATTGACCTACGACATCAAGATCAATGGAGTCACCAAAAGTACAGTATCCAGCTATATCTGGACAACCGATTACTTAAGTGCAGGTGCTCATACAATTGATATTATAGTAAGCGACGGTACAGACCAGGTTACAGAGCAGCACATTGTCAATATCAACGATGTACATCCGCGCTGGGATGTAAATAATGACTGGGAAGTTGATATTCTGGACATAACTACAATTGGCCAGAAATATGGCACATCTATAGAGGCACCCTACCCACGCTGGGATATAAACCAGGATGGTATTGTAAATGTTCAGGACCTGACAGTTACTAGCTATTATTTTGGTGAAACTGTAGTTTAGGAAGAGGTCAGGCAACGATAATGATTGCGCTGGATGTTGTGTCGGTGGAGTGCCGCCATGGCTGTTGAAATATATAATCTATGTAATTGATACCCAAACCCCTGCCACCTCAGCCCGACCGGGCTGCATGGTGGCAGCCAACCTTTTGGATTTGAATAATATTTAAGGCGTAGATATCGCGAAACGTTGTTGTCCCTCTTTGCGTGCCTCTGCGAACTCTGCGGTTACCGTTGTATTTACTCCGCTCCAATCCGCTTTATGGCCTCCTGTTGCCCCGTCATGTGCACTTAACAGTCTACCCATTCCTGGTGCTACTACCTGTTGCAGGAGTTGATGTGGAGGTGAGCTGTGGTGGGAGTTGGGTGCGCTGGATGTTGTGCCGGTGGAGTGCGGTCATGGCTGTTAAAATATATAATTCATGTAATCTGAAAACATGTCCCGCGCCAACCTTCTCCTGGCGCACATATACCCTGGTGCGCGGATTTGAACCGAAAACTTTAACAAAGGTCATGAGGAGATAACTGGAGAGCGTCGAAAAAGTCGATATTTTGACGTATTTCAACCAGACCTAAAATTTCAATATGGCATAGCATAACGATTTACTGAGTTAACTTTTATTAAATGTTTTAATTTTTGTACTTTTCCGACAGTCTCAACTACATGATGAAAAGAGTAATTTTACATGTTTCCGGCAATATACAACGTGCTATATACAGGAGAAAAGTTATGTCCATAGCCAAAACGATTGGCATTACAGGAGCCATAATGAATCTTTTAGATGGTAGAATGAAGATTATAGCCGAATGGGATGATAATTTTGAATATCACCGGCTGCAGAATTTCAAATTCGGGGTGGATGTAGGTGTTCGTTGTGTGCACAGTCTGATATTTTAAAGTACGATCATTAATCTATCATGTCCATTGGACTTTTAGTCGCACTCTGATTTTAGTGTGTGTGCTCCAAAAGCAATAAAATGGCCTGTGCAGTCATGAAGTCACAGTATTTTTACAAAATAGCAGATTCCAAACGCGTAAGACGAACTTTAACCTCAGAGAGTTCCACACTCAAATTGGCAATTCTTTCCTGTGCGCCAGTATCGTGCTTTGATACGGCATGTGTGAGTTGATTAAAATTTTCATTTGTTTCCTGTTTGAAATTTTCTAATGTATCAATCATGACATCCTGTTTCCCAATCATTTTTGTCATTTCTCCCCTTGCAAGATCCAGCCGCTCACCCAATTCCTCGACAATATCCCCGCGTTTTATCTCAAAATATTCAAAATCCCCGGTAGCATCCTCGAAACTAACATCCAGGTCTTTCACATCAATGGGAAACATTTTTATCTTAATTAGCTCTATGAACGAATCGAGACTTGCATTCTCCCCTTCACATACGATCTTCACATCATATGGCTTAATATTTTCCACAAAACCAGTTAGATTCATTTCACGAGCTTCTTGTTCAACAACATCTCTGTAGCCCACCCTCTGGACATTACCTTTTGCGATAATTATTGCTCTTTGCATAACATCATTTTACTAATTGAATAGATAAAAAGATTTGCATCTACCTATAGCACATCATCAATATCAATAATGTGCATCCCCGCAGGGATGTAAATGAAGACGGAGACGTTGATATTCTGGACATAACAGCAATTGGCCAGAAACAAGGCATGACTATTGTTGCACCCTACCCGCGGTGGGATGTAAACCAGGATAGTGTCGTAAATGTCCAGGATCTGACAGTTGCCGGATATTATTTTGGTGAAACTATCGTTTAGTCAGAGGTCAGGCGAATTTTGAGTTTTTCACAGGAAATCAGTGATATCCGTATTTTATTTAATATTCAGACACCTATTAACACTGATTTTACCTAAAGTCAGTATCAACAACATAACTGATTTTTGGCCAGTGCCATCTCCTATTCGTTGATATACAAATATGCGGAATTCATTTTTTGGGATACTGCTGCAATAGCGACACCATTTTGAAACCTTGCTCACAATTACGCGAAAACTATGACCACGAATTCCCAAATCATGCGCACAGATTGGTTTTCATTCTATATTTTTTTTGAAACGGGTCATATATTATATTCCAGCATCTGTTGTCAGAGGTGTTCGATCTTTCAATATTGAGGTGCGTTTTTGTTTCATTTCATCGTATAGTTCTCCATTTATTCAGGTTCGTATTGTTCTTTCTGTAGTGTTTTTCTCTATTCACTGCAAAAGCAACCAGGAACGTAAATATTGGGTCCGATATATCGGTAATGTCAATAGGATTATTTTCAGCCAGGGTGGCACAAAAGCTATTTATAGAATATATTATAATTATTAATCTGTATGTTAAAATGAAATTCAATTATTTGGAAATTACGGATTAATTATTTTGAGAGATATACACAAAGAGTGAGTAAATGTTGAGTGGGACCAGAAATGTCGGATTGATTTTTATTGTTATTCTACTGGCAGGTTTCAGTAGTAGTACTGCTGCCGCATCTAACGTAACAATCAGTTCATCTTCTCAAATATTATCATCAGGAGATATCTTCACGGTAGATGTATTTGTAGAACCGGATGTTGCAATTGCAGGAATGCAGTTCAGCCTCGAGTTCGATGAATCAAAATTAAATGTAGTTGAAGTAACTGAAGGCGACCTTTTCAGACAAAGTGGTTTTGGGACATTTTTCAATAACGGTACCGTCGGGCAGGGAATGCTCACAAACGTATACGGAACAATTCTGGGCGCATCAAACGTTTCAACACCTGCTGCGTTTGCTTCTATCACATTGGTCGTAGAACCACAGGAAGAATTCACATCAACGCTCAATTTAAAGAACGTAATCATAAGCGACCCTGACGGTCATGCTGTAGTCGTTGAAGTCATGGACGCAATTATCGAGGTCATGTCTATCTACGATGTAAATGGTGATGGGGCCGTAGACTTAACAGATTATGGAATAATCGATGAACATTTTTCTGAAACCACATCTTTCCCCTATCCGAGATGGGATGTAAATTCTGATGGTATTGTCAATGTCCAGGACTTAAGATTAATCACCTTCAACCTGGGTTGATTAAATAATTAAATGGTAGATTACCTTTGAATAATATAAGTGATATATATAGCCCTAAAGGTTAATTCAAAATGATACATTTGCATACAACAAACAGGATGCATTATACGTTATTGATCTTATTTTCTTTACTGCTGTTTAGCGTAAACCTTGCCGGACCAGCATCAGCGACAGCTATGTTTTCTATCTCACCCTCAACTCAGCACGTTGAAGAAGGCCAGAGTTTTACTCTGAGCGTATATGTAGAACCAGATGTCCCAATCTCAGGGGCACAGTTCAACCTGGGCTTTGATAGTGCTCTGGTACAGGTCATAAGCGTCACAGAAGGTGGTCTTCTGAACAAGAATGGAGCAACTACCATATTTAGCAATGGTACCATAGATAATTCGCTTGGAACCATTACCAACGTATATGGCGTAATTCTCGGGAAAAGTAATGTTACTGCTCCTGGAATATTTGCCAACATCAGTCTTGTCGCATTAAATACGTCGGGCACGTGTGCATTTCAGATGTCAAATGTTGTCATCAGTAACTCGACAGGGTATTCTCTCCCAGTTATTGTAAAGAATGGGGATGCAACAATTGGTGATATCAAAATAACTTCTTCTAATGGGGGTACAGGTGGCGGCGGAGGGGGTGGTGACCCCCCAGATGAAACCTTTGAGAATATCATTTGCACCGAAACCGATAGGGAATATGTGAACAAGGGTTCAGCTATTAGCTATCAATTCGACCTGGAATGTAATCTTGTTGAATACATCAATTTCAATGCATTGTCCAGTTCAGGAGAGATAGCCGCAAAAGTCGAAATACTGGAAAATACGTCCTCACTTGTTGATAAAGCTCCGCCGGGTATCGTGTTCAAGAACCTGAACATCTGGGTGGGCAATTACGGCTGGGCCACAGAGAAGAACATCAGGGACACGCTAATAGGATTCAAAGTAGACAGGTCATGGGTCAGCCAGAATAACATCAATGAATCCAGCATCACTATGTACCGCTTTCATGAAAGCCAGTGGGTTCCATTAAATACTACAAAATTACGTGAAGATGCTGACAATCTATTCTTAGAAGCCAAGACTCCCGGTTTTTCCCCCTATGCAATTACCGGTTCAAGTTATTCACAAGCTTCTACTGACGATGAAGTAACCGATAAGGATGGACAAAACTCTGCTCTCGATGGTACCACAGGGTCTGCGAAATCGAATACCCTGATTTCTGGTATTTTATTGGCATTATTTGCAGTATTGTATGGTGTCATTCTTTTCCTCAGTCAAAAGATACGCACAATGGTCCTGTTCTGCAGGGATGACCTCAAAGATCCGGAAACAGTCGATGATATGAATGCTTTGATCCGGGGGTCCAACCTGTATGATGGGCCTTTCAGGGAGATCCCCCTCACAAAGGAAGCGAATATATTGCTTGAGCGAAAACCTGAAGGTGACGATTGTATCCGTTTTAACCGATTGCTGTTAGAAACGGCGTACCCGCAGGAAATTGTCAGGAAACTTCATGGACGATTCGGTCCTCTGCACTGGGTAATGTTATTGGTAATAGTTATTCCATTGGTCGGTCTTATCGATATGGTGGGTTCCCCACTCAATTGGGTAATTGGAATATTGCTGGAGTGTGTTATTGTTATGTACTTGGTTCTAAAAGTAAAAACATACTCTTCAACATCAAGAGTTTCCTGATTTTTTTTGACAAGCAGTATAACAGTAAATATATATTTAGTTAACTGGCAGGTAAATATGTGAGATTACCCGGGAAAAATGTATCAATTTCAGACAGGATACGGGGCAACATTCCGATCCTGTTCATCCTGTCAAAAAGTCAAACGATGACTGGTACTTTATTGCGCCTGATATTTCAGATACATATCCGGAATCTTTTTGGAAATGCCATTTTCAGACATTTTTTCGATTCTTAAAATGTACTTCAAACGTTTTTGCCAGGCCCGCCGGACTTTTTATCTCAATACCATTGTCCGTAAAAACAAACTTCTGGGGCATTTCATTTGCCTTTGTTAAACGCATTTTCTGGATCTCGATAATATATGCCTTTTGCATATCCAGTTCGTGTGTTATCTGCTTGTCAAAGAAAAAAATGCCGTCTGCCATAAAATCAAAATCATCATATTCCTTAACTTCAAGTCCGTGTTTTTTTTCTGTAATGGCAAGGCACGTGATATTTTTCTCCTTGATCTTCTTGGTGATATTCCTCCACTGTGGAGATTGCCTGAGGTCTGAAATATCAGAAAAGATATTCAGCGAATCAAATACAATTCTCCTGGGTTTAAAGGTATCAATGATATCAATGATCTCCTCGGTTGAGATCATGGTGAATCCAAATATCTCCAGATACCCTTTGTCTAAATGTTCTCCAATATCCCATCCGTATCGAATGGACTGTTTGATGAACTGCTCTACCCTTTCCTCAAAGGAGAAAAAAATACATTTTTCATGTTTTTTCAGCCCTTCAAGTAAGAACTGCATTGAGAAAGTGGTCTTGCCTGTGCCCGGCGTACCGGTAACGGCAATAATGAACCCTTCAGGTATGCCTCCCTCCACAAGCTCATCAAAACCGAATATCCCTGTCGGTACCCTTTTAATTACCCGGCCAATACTCTGGGTGTCGACCCTTTCCTTGAAACGTATCTTATCCATTCCCAGAAGCGCTTTTTCCAGGACGATGTTCTTGGCACCCAGCTCCTGCTCATAGCGGTCCAGAACATTCATGGCCTCTGTGCTCAGGGTGGTGTGTATGGGGTGCTTTGCGCGCATGATATGGAGTTACTATAAAGGGTTTGTTTAGGTATTGGTGGAATTGATATTCATTCCATCTATAGAATTGAACGGGATTATATAAAAAAGTTTATTTGTAGGGCAATTGCAGCAAATATAAAATATAAGATGGCAGCTAAAAAACGATTATTAATCGACAAAAAGACAAAAAAAAGAATGGTGTGATAATTGAATAGTTCAATTATCACTGTTAATTAATTTTGCTTATTCTTCCTTTTTCCTTGAACTAATAATGAACATCAGTCCAATTATTGCAGCTATTGGCAATGCAACAGTGGGGAATTCAGGTATACTATTTATTGGTCTTGAAGCTGAACCTGTATCAAAACTTACTATTCCACCTGAGGCACCTATTTCAACATTATAGACAGCCCCAATTGGACCATTATTTGTAACAGTAATGACCCCTACGTCTGTGAATGTAGCCGCAGTTGGAATGAAGTTTAGGGGTGTCGAAACTGCAATGTCAGTATTCAATTCCCCTAATGAGCCATCTGAGATCACTGTAACTTTACTCCAATATGGTATTGAATCACCAATGGATCCTGAAGCTACATTTTCAGCATGATAACTTAATGTAATAGATGCTCCCGGCTGAAGATCAATAGGTGTTACTGCAGGAGCAGTTCCTAATGCATTATATAAAAGTGCATCATATGGATCCGCCGCCGCCGTCCCAATCATCCCTACCAATCCAAAAATCAGTAAGGCACTTATTATTAATTTATTCAATTTAATTTCCTCCTATTTCCCATAAAGATACTTTTTGTTAAGTATATAATCATTGGTCATTTTAATACTTAAATCTTTTGAAGAATCTTAAGACTGATAATCATCACCATCATCACCACAATATTTTAGGGGGCGTCATTTCATCTTAATGATATGTCGTATTTTCATGACAAACATCACCTATCGCCACGAATTTAAATCAATCACCTTGGCACAAATATCCAATCAAACAGAACACCCCTGTCAACCCAAACATCGCCCATGTCCCTTGCTTCCCGGTAACCCTGAAATAATAAGGCAAAACCCACTTAAGAGTCAATGCGTTGGGCACTTCAAGAGTCCCATCCGCCCTGAGCCCACCGAACCTGGCAACCGGAAACTCCCTCACCCGCCAGTATACATTCATCATGAAATGAACGGTATGGGGGTATCAACATGATAAATCCGCCCACAATAAGGAACCGTTTCAATTCGTGTTGGTGAATATAATAAGACCGCAGATAATTGCAGATTTTCAGGCAGCTTATCCGCGTTCACCGGCATTCATCTGCGATTAATTTGAAAGCACCAACATGTAATGTAACGGTCCCTAAATTTCAATCCTGCCGAACATAACGATTTACTCGATCAATTTCATTGAATGTCCCTTACCGCACAATACTCCTCAACCCATCTCCAAGCTCAACTCCACTGCTCCACCACTCCGAAATCCTTCTCACATCAGCACTTGAATGCCTGATATCTCCTGCCCTCTCCGGCTGATATACAATACCTGCACTGCTGCCAGTAATCTCAAGCACCGTCCGTGCCAGCTCATTGATGCTCACACTGCACCCCGTAGCCACATTGAACACTCCCCCGTCCCCATGTTCCAGAGCAGCGACATTCGCGCGCACCACATCAGACACATGAACGAAATCCCTGGTCTGCTCGCCATCCCCGT